>JBGSVS010000568.1:0-6131 GCA_041752895.1 Tabrizicola sp. | reverse complement strand
TGAGCTTCAAGGAAGCCCGCCGCCGGTATGGGGTGGCGTAAGCCCCACCAGCGTAGGGTACGCTACAGCGCACCGATCCGGGAGTGACCAAGGGCAGCGCCCGACCGCCGCGTGGGCGAGCGACCGCGGAGTTGGGCGCTTTATGGTTCAGCCCCTCCCACCGAGGTTCTTGCAGGCTGACGCTGCAAAGCGCCCGCCCGAGGGGGGTGAGGCGGACAAGAAAACAGTCCAGTGGACTACTTTCCCGCCGAACGCCCGAGCAAACCTGCGAGGGCCGGGAGCGCGGGCGATGCCCGGCGGCGCGAGCGCCTTGATTCCGGGCAAAGGGGGAGTAGCAAGTTCGTGGACCGGCAACTACTATTTGGCCTGCCGGGGTAATCGGCGGACTAATGATTCGCGGCTCTAAACTTCTAAGTATTCTTCAGTGCAATTAGTGCCAGCTTCTTGGCCTTTAGTTCAGCCTTCCTTTGCTCGAATATCTCTGTTAGTGTGTCTTCATAGACCTCTAGCAAGTCAAAGTAATCACCTTGCGTAACTTCATCTCCATGTGTGCCGAGATTTCCAACGACACGCAGTGCCGTCATTGATTCTGCTATTTCTGTGTCTTGAGAGGCCTTTTCGAATAGATCAATTCGATCAAAAAGCGAAAGGCGTCGTAGTTTTCCGTTTTTGTCTGGTATGCCGGTAGCAATTCCCTTAGCGTCTAGCACACGCTCAAGGCTCGTACGTAATCTTGAGGTTGAAGCCGAAAGGTCGGCCCAAAAGAGCTGGAACGCGAGCCTGAGTTCCTCTTGCACTTTCTTGGGAAAACTCCTTGGAATCGGAAAAAGCGGGGGAGCGGGAAACATGCTAACGGGCCTCAAGACGGTGTTGTACCCGCTATCAATTGATTCTCCCTCGTCGTTGTACTCCTCGTAAGGATCAACACTTGCTCGGCCGCTTACTGCAACCAGTTCACCACAAGAAGCATTGTCGCAAGTGAGCATCGTAGTGAATGACATTCTAATCCAGTCCGGATCCCATTCCTCACTGCTATGCTCTCGAATTGAGTGATGTGGTTCGATCAATACAACTGGGTTCTCACCTCGGCGCACATAGCCTTTGGGGCAACGGGGGCACGGGTACGATTCTGAGAACTCCTCGTCTACACTCTTTTGCCACAGGAACCGATCAATCGCCATCGCGCAATTCCTTGATGATGTCAGGCCAACAGTTCAAATACGCATCCAAGCAAGAGCCGTTGCAATCTGCTTAGATGATTGCAATTCTTAGAACCGCACGACACCTCTCTGTCGACGCCCAAAAGGTCAACTTGGCCGCAACTGCTGCCGCTCTGGATACGCGATCTCTTGCGTGAGTGTCCCGCTCTACCCACTCATACCCCTACCCAAACACCCGTCCCAGCGCGCCATCAATCGCCGTGGTGATCTCGTCGATATCATCCTTCGACGCGATCAGCGCGGGCGACAGGCACAGCGTGTTGTTCAGACCCGGCAGCGAGCGGTTGGTGGCCCCGATGATGACCCCCTGCGCCATGCAGTCGGCGACGACGGCCTGGACCTTCTTTTCGTGCGCCGGTTCCTTGGTCGCCCGGTCCGCCACCAGCTCAGCCCCAAGGAACAACCCCTTGCCGCGGACGTCGCCGATGATCTTGTGCTTGTCCATCAGCGCGGCGAGGTTCCCAAGGCAGTAGTCGCCCATGTCGAGGGTGTTCTGCAGCAGGCCCTCTTCCTCGATGATTTTCATGTTCTCCAGCGCCGCCGCCGGGCCAGAGGTGCAACCGCCGAAGGTAGAAATGTCGCGGAAGTAGCTCATCGGGTCCGAGGGGTCGTCCTTGAACATCTCGAAGACGGCTTCGGTGGTCACGGTGCACGAGATCGCGGCAGAGCCGGAGGCGACGCCCTTGGCCATAGTCACGAAGTCGGGCTTGATGCCGTAGTGCTGGTAGCCGAACCAGGTGCCGGTGCGCCCCACCCCGCAGACGACCTCGTCAATTGCCAGGAGGATGTTGTATTTCTTGCAGATTTCCTGGACGCGGTCCCAGTAGCCCTGCGGGGGCACGATGACGCCGCCGCCTGCGGTCACGGGCTCCAGGATCAGGCAGCCGACGGTGTCGGGGCCTTCGCGCAGGATCACTTCCTCGATGGCGTCAGCGGCGCGCTCGCCGTAGTTTTCGACGTCCCACTGCTTGCGGTATTCCAGACAATGCGGCACGCGGACAAAGCCGTCCGGGAAGGGCCCGTATTGCATGGCGCGCTGGTCCTGCCCCGCCGAAGCCAGGGCCGCGATGGTCGTGCCGTGGTAGTCGCGGTCGCGATACAGGATCTTCCATTTCTTGCCGCCGTGGTGACGATGCGCGATCTGGCGCACCATCTTGTAGACCTTCTCGTTCGCCTCGGACCCCGAGTTCGAGTAGTAGACACGGGTCAGTCCCGGCATCTTCTCGATCAGGCGTTTGGAGAAGAGCGCACCGGGGATCGATCCTGCCGAGCCTGCGAAATAGTTCAGCCGCACCAGCTGGTCGCGCACGGCGTTGGCGATGCTTTCGCGCCCGTAGCCGACGTTGACGGTCCAGACCCCGCCCGAGACCGCGTCGATGTGTTCCTTGCCCTTGGCGTCCCAGACCCGCATCCCCTTGCCTTCCACGATGACGCGCGGATCGACGGTTTCGTACTGCTTGTGCTGCGAGAGATGGTGCCAGACATGGGCGCGGTCGGCCTCGACCACGGCGCCGATGTCGTTCATGCCTGCATAATCTTCCATGGGAACGGTCCTTTCGGTTTCGCGCGGCAGTATGAGGCCTGCGCCGGGGAAGGTTTAGGACCAGACGTTGGCCGCCGATAGGGCCAGTCAGGTCCGGGCGTAGTCGCGGTACCAGTCGACGAAGGGTTGAAGTCCCTTGGCAAGGTCGGTCTGGGGGCGGAAACCGGTCAGGCGTTCCAGAAGTGCGCAGTCGGCCCAGGTCGCGGGGACATCGCCGGGCTGCATCGGCATCAGGTTCAGGATGGCCTTGCGGCCAAGCAATGTTTCAAGCGTGCGGATGAAGTCCATCAGGTGGACCTTGTCGGAATTGCCGATGTTGACCACCCGCCAGGGGGCGACAGGGGACAGGCTGTCGCCTTCGACCGCCATCTCGCGCGTATCGGGCGCAGGCGGGGCAAGCGGCAGCAGGCGGGTGATGCCTTCGACCAGGTCCTCGACCGCCGTGAAGTCGCGCCAAAGCTCGCCGTGGTTATAGACGTCGATGGGCTGCCCCTGCAGGATCGCCTGCGTGAACTTGAAATAGGCCAGGTCAGGGCGGCCCCAGGCACCATAGACGGTGAAGAACCGGAACAGCGTGACCGGCAGGCCCCAGAGATGGGCGTAGGAATGGGCCAGCCCCTCGACCGCCTTCTTGGTCGCGGCATAGACGGTCAGAGGGTGGTCGGTGCGGTCGGTCTCGTGGAACGGCATCTCGGGGTTGGCGCCATAGACCGATGAGGTCGACGCCATCATCAGGTGTCGGACGCCCTGGGCCTTTGCGACCTCCAGCACGTTGAAACTGCCGGTGAAATTCGTCTCGATATAAGACCGGGGATGCGTCAGGCTGTAGCGGACCCCGGCTTGTGCTGCGAGGTGGATGATGGCGTCGGGCGCGAAGTCGGCGGCGACGCGGGACAGGGTGGCCATGTCCTCAAGCATCGCCTCGGTCGCGGTGAAACCCGGCATGGCGCGCAAGATCGCGTGGCGCTGCTCTTTCAGCTGGACGTCATAGTAGGGCGTCATGCCGTCGTAGCCATGCACCTTGTGCCCCGCCGCCAGCAGGGCCCTTGCGAGGTGAAAGCCGATGAACCCGGCCGTTCCGGTGATGAAGATTCTGTGCACGTCCGTCGCCCTGCCCGCGACCGACATTCCGTCCGGGTTCGGGGCAAGTCAACCCGCTTGGCGATGGCGGGCCCGGCACGGTATGTGCAAGATCAACGGGATTGATCTTGAACCGGGGGACCCATCTTGCGCACGAACTGGGCGGGCAACTACATCTTCACCGCACCGGACCCACGATCCGCCGGGTCCGTGGCCGAGGTCCAGCCCATCGTGGCAGGGGCGCGGCAGGTCCGCGTTCTGGGGTCCGGGCACAGCTTCAACGACATCGCCGACAGCGCAGCCGTGCAGCTGTCACTGCAGGGCATGAACCGGGTCCTGTCCATTGACCCCGACCAGCGGCGCGTCATGGTCGAAGGCGGTATCCGCTATGGGGAACTTGCGCCCCTGTTGCACGCGGAAGGCTGGGCGCTGAAGAACCTCGCCTCGCTGCCGCATATCTCGGTCGCGGGGGCGGTGGCGACGGGAACGCATGGCTCGGGATCAGGGATCGGGAACCTGGCGACGGCGGTGACCGCGCTGGAGGTCGTCACCGCAAGCGGCGAGATTGCCACCCTTTCGCGCGACCGAGACGGCGACCGCTTTGCCGGTGCGGTGGTCAGCCTCGGCGCGCTGGGTGTGGTCACCAGTCTGACACTGGAGATCGAGCCCACCTACCAGGTGCGCCAGACCGTCTATACCGGTCTGCCCTTCGCGGTGATTGAGGATGATTTCGACGCCGTTTTCGACGCAGGCACCAGCGTCAGCGTCTTCACCGACTGGCGCGGCGCGGCGGCGCGGGCGGTCTGGGTGAAGGACCGGGTCAGTGGCCCCGAGACCGCACCCCGGCCCGACTTCCATGGCGCGACCCCCGCCACCCGCAAGATGCACCCGCTTCTCGATGTCGATGGTGCGGATTGCACCGAGCAGATGGGCGTCCCCGGCCCCTGGCATGAGCGTCTGCCGCATTTCCGCATGGGGTTCAGCCCCAGCAACGGGGCAGAGATCCAGGCCGAATACTTCGTCCCGCGCGAGGCGGCACCCAGGGCCGTGGCCATAATGCGCCGGCATGGGGACCGGCTTGCGCCTCTCCTCATGACGTCCGAGCTGCGCACTGTCGCTGCCGACGATCTGTGGCTTAGTCCCGGCATCCGGGGGCCTTACGTCGGGATCCATTTTACCTTCCGTCGCGACACAGCCGGGGTGCTGTCTGTCCTGCCAGCGGTCGAGGCCGATCTTGGCACCCTGGGTGCCTTGCCTCATTGGGGCAAGGTCACGACGATGGACCCCGGCACAATCCGGGCGCGCACGCCCCGGCTTGCGGCGTTCCGCGACCTGGCACAGTCATTTGATCCCAAGGGCAAGTTCCAAAACGCCTATCTCCGCCGCCTGCTGTTCGACGCAGGCTAAGCGGCCAGAACAAGCCCGGAACGGACGCCCGACGCCTGGCGACAACCGCCTTGACCCCCCCGGCAGAACTATCTAAGGAACGCACACCTTCGCGGCGGGTTGGCGGAGAGGTTACGCAGCGGATTGCAAATCCGTGAAGACCGGTTCGATTCCGGTACCCGCCTCCACCCTTCCTCATTCGGACGACGCAGGATTGCGCAGCAATGCCGCACTCGGCGGTCAGGATGTTGACGCTGGCGCGAAAAGGGGTGAAGGCTTCGCAACCGCAGGCTATAATGCGGCTAGTAGAACAACTGCGCCGGGGCAAACCGGCGGCGGGATCGGGCAGGCAGCGCAAACAGACCTTCCCCGACGCCCGTGGCGAATGAGCAGGAGGCACAGGTGGTCGGCAAGTTCCTACTCGGTATGGTTTCGGGCGGCCTTATGGTCGTTGGCGGTCTGGTCATCGGCTCGGCGGTGGCCCCGGTGCAGCCCGCAAACGTCAATGCGCCGGTGGCGGTGGAAGAGCCAATCACCGCCCCCGAGGCGACGGCAGCGGATGCGGGGGACGCAACCGCACCTGCCTCCACGAAGCCTGAAACCGGCGACGTGACGGCGGAAGCCGCGGCCCCGGTCGCGGACCCCGAAACTGCCGTTGCCACCGAAACGCCGGCAGGCGAAGCGGCCCCGGTCGAGGCCGGGAGCCGGGTGCATCAGGCCGTTGATGGCCAGGCGGCCGATGCCCATCTCGGTGACGATGGACAGCATGCCGAGGATGCTGAACACCAGCGTGAACTGACCGAACTGCGCCTTGGTGAGGTGCCGCGTGATCAGCAGCGTGCCGGCCCAGCCCATGGCGGCCACGGCGACGCGGCCCACCAGCATGGCGCCGGTGTTGCTCA
>JBGSVS010000567.1:0-3223 GCA_041752895.1 Tabrizicola sp. | reverse complement strand
GCGCTTCTGGCCGATGCGCCGGTGCTGCTGCTGGACGAGGCGACCTCGGCGCTGGATACGCGGACCGAAGCGCTGGTGTCGGCAGCCCTTGCGCGGGCGCAGGCGGGCCGCACGACGCTGGTCATCGCGCACCGGCTGTCGACGGTGAAGGGCGCGGACAAGATCATTGTGCTGGACCATGGCCGGCTGATCGAGGAGGGCACCCATGACAGCCTGATGGCCAAGAAGGGCCTCTATGCGCAGCTGCAAGAGGCACAACTGCGTGACTGACCCTTCCCTGCGGACACCCCTGCCCTTACGCTACATCGCATGATGCACGGCGAAACAGCCCGCGACCGGACCGTCCTTACGGTGACGGGAAAGGATGCCCTGACCTTCCTGCAGGGTCTGGTGACCAATGACCTCCGCCCACTGGAGCGTGGTCCGCGGATCGTCTGGGCCGCCCTTCTGACGCCGCAGGGCAAGTATCTGGCGGATTTCTTCGTGGTCCGGACGGGCGACGACCGGCTTTTGATCGACATCGCGACGGCGCTTGCGCCCGACACCCTGCGGCGGCTGACGATGTACCGCTTGCGCGCCGATGTGCAGATCGCTCAGACCGGCCTTCATGTCCTGCGCGGGCTTGGCGATGCCCCCGACGGCGCCCTGCCCGATCCCCGGCATCCGTCACTTGGTTGGCGGGTCTGGTCAGACCGCGCGGGGGGCGATCCGGTGATCGACTGGGACCGCATCCGGGTGGAACACCTGATCCCCGAAAGCGGCGTCGAGCTGATCCCCGACGACAGCTACATCCTTGAACAGGGGTTCGAGCGTCTGCACGGCGTCGACTTCCGCAAGGGCTGCTATGTCGGGCAGGAGGTCACCGCGCGGATGAAGCACAAGACCGAGCTGCGCAAGGGCCTGATCCGGGTGGCGGTCGAGGGTGCTGCCCCGGTCGGAACCGAGATCTCTGGCGAGGACGGCAGGCCCGCCGGGACCCTGTTCACCCAGAGCGGGGGATTCGGGATCGCCTACCTGCGGCAGGACCGGGCCAATGGCATTTTGAAGGCAGGTTTGGCGCGTCTTCAGGTCGCGTGAGAAACACTGCGTGCGCTTTGGCAACGAAATCCTTACCAAAGGTTGAAAAACTGCCCCCTGCCCCTAAATCTCGTCGTAAGGTTGGGCTGCAACCGACTATATGCTGATGCGGATTGCCCGAGCCATGCGTCCAGTGCATGGCAGTCATTCCAAACCGGTAACCCCCGAATCGTAACCAAACCGTTACAACTCACGGACGCCGCGAAAGACAAGAGCAAGAATAAAGGAAAAAATGATGCGTGACACCATCGACAGCACCGCCTTCAACTTCGAGCAGGGCCAGCGGGCACGCAAACTTTTCGCGGCCGTCGTCCTCGCGGCATTGGATGATGCCATTGCCGACGACAAGAAGTATGGCAACGGCCCGGACCAGATCGCCCGCTGGGCGCGGTCGCGCGATGGGCGCGAGGTTCTGTCCTGCGCCGGGATCGACCCGAACGAACGTGTCGTGAAGGGCCTGATGGAATTCGTCGCCAAGGGCGTGCGGACCTCGGTCGCACTGTCGCGCGAAGAATCCGAACGCCGCCACGCGCTGGAACTGGAACAGGCCGAAGCCGCCTGAGACCAGGGTCCAGACCAAATAGGAACGCGCCCCTCCGGGGCGCGTTTTCATTTGGGGCCAAGGGGTTGGGACAGTCCTAGTCCAGGTCGCGCGCCAGAAGGGCGCGGTTGATCTCGGCCCGCACCAGCTTGCGAACGTTGCGGGTGATGCGTTCCCCTAGCTCTCCCTGAAGCTCGGCGCGCAGGACCTGGCGCACGATCTCATTCAAGGCAGTCTCGTCCAGAACGGCAAGGGGCACACCGTCCGCGTCGTAGAGGTCCGTGGCCACTGGCGAAGCGTCCGGTGCAGGCGCAGCGGTTCCGTCCGCCGCCACCTGAGCGGAGGGCTGGTCAGCAGGCACAGGATCGGGGCTTTCCGGATCGGGGGCAGCGGCCGGGGGTTCGACCACCCCACCCGCTGCAAGGCGTGCGGCAAGATCCTCGGCCCGACGGCGCAGCGGCACAAAGGGGATAGGCTCATCGACCCAGGCGCTGCTGGCGTCGTCGGACGGGGCATCGCCTCCCAGAACGTCGGTCTCCGCCGCTTCCGGCTCGGCTGCGGTCAGAACTTCGGCTTCTTCGGCGGCAAGGGCGACTTCCCCCAGCGAAACCTGGCCGGGTTCAGCCCAGATTTCGTCTTCCCATTCGCCCTCGACCGTATCGGTCATGGTGGCCGCAGGCCGGGAGGGGCTGGCCTGGTCGTCGACTTCCCCGGTCAGCTCTGGCTGGACATCAACCGCCAGGGCTTGCGCAAGAGAATCCTCCAACGGATCGGTGGCCTCTGGGGCTGACACGTCCTCGACCACATCGGCGGCCACGGGAGCGGCTTCGGGGGCAGGCTCGGGTGGCGCATCGACCAGCGGCGCGTCCAGCATGAGGGGCGACAGCGGGCTGGTTTCGGGCACGACGCGGTAGGCCGAGGTCAGCACCAGCCGCTCGGCGTTGAGATCACGCGTCAAAACCCGCTGTTCATTGGACACAAGTCTGCGCACCGAGGAAACGACGTCCTCGATTTCTTCCGAGCTTAGGGGTCCAGCCATCGGCAGCATCCGGTCGCTTGCGCGCAGTCTCACGTCAACTTAGCGCCACAAACCCCCGAATAGCAACAGAAATCGGGAAATGCCGCCTGGGCGGGGCCTCAGTTGCCGATCTTTTCCAGAATCCGGTCCAGCTTCTTGCCCTGCACGCTGTGCGACGGAGCTTTCTCGACCGCGCCATAATAGGCCTCGGGATCATAGGTCGGGATGCCAAGTTGGAGATGATCGACCGTCAGAAGGCCCATTGTTGCCAAAACCTGATAAACCGCGACATAGCGCTGCGCCTCGGCCTCAAGCCGGGCATTGCGGGCGTCGAGAAGTTCCTGTTCGGCGTCAAGGACATCCAGAGTGGTGCGGGTCCCGGCGGCGGCTTCCTCGCGCACACCATCGAAGGCGGCTTGCGACGCGCGGATCTGCAGGTCGGAGGCCTCGATCGAAGCAGAGGCAACGGCAAGGTTCGCCCAGGCGACGCCCACGTTCTGCAGGATGCCCACGGCCACCTGCTGCAGCCCTGCCCGTGCTGCGTCCTTGCCGGCCAGCGCCTGGCGTTGCAGCGCCGAAAGCCCGCC
>JBGSVS010000566.1:0-1548 GCA_041752895.1 Tabrizicola sp. | reverse complement strand
CCTGCCCCCCATCGACATCGCCACCCACGCCGCAAAAGCCGCCCTCGCCCGCGCAGGGGTCGACCCCGCGCAGATCGGCCAGGTCGTCATGGGCCATGTCATCAACACCGAGCCCCGCGACATGTATCTGTCCCGCGTCATGGCGATGAACGCAGGCATCCCCGAAACGACGCCCGCGCTGAACGTCAACCGCCTCTGCGGCTCGGGGGCTCAGGCCGTCGTCTCTGCCGTGCAGGCCCTCATGCTTGGCGACGCAGAGATGGCGCTGGCGGGGGGCGCGGAATGCATGAGCCGCTCGCCCTACATCCTTCCCGCCGCCCGCTTCGGCCAGAAGATGGGAGACACCCGCGCGCTGGACATGATGACCGGCGCGCTGACTTGCCCCTTCGGCACCGGCCACATGGGTGTCACGGCAGAAAACGTGGCGGCGCTGCATGGCATCACCCGCGAGGATCAGGACTCCTTCGCGCTGGAAAGCCAGACCCGCGCCGCCCGCGCCATCGCCGAGGGGCGGTTCGCTGATCAGATCGTCCCGGTGGAAATCGGCGGCAAGAAAGGCCCTGCGACCTTTGCCGTCGATGAACACCCTAAGGCGACCAGCGCCGAGGCTCTGGCAGGCCTCAGGCCCGCGTTCCAGAAAGACGGCACCGTCACGGCCGGCAACGCCTCGGGCATCAACGACGGCGCTGCGGCACTGGTCCTGTCGCGCAGCGCCAAGGGCAGTCGCGCCCGGATCATGGGCTATGCGCTGGCGGGGGTGGACCCCAAGGTCATGGGCCTGGGGCCCATCCCGGCGGTGCAGGCGCTCTGCGCGAAACTGGGCATCAAGCCGCAGTCCTTCGACGTGGTGGAATCGAATGAGGCCTTCGCCGCCCAAGCCATCGCCGTCTCCCGCGTGTTGGACCTTGATCCTGCCCGGGTGAACCCAAACGGCGGTGCCATCGCGCTTGGCCACCCCGTCGGCGCGACCGGGGCGATGCTGGTCGTCAAAGCCCTGCATGAGCTGGAACGGACCGGCGGCCGCACCGCCCTGATCACCATGTGCATCGGCGGCGGGCAGGGGATCGCCCTGGCCGTAGAGCGAGCCTAGCCGATTTCTTCGAAGAAATCGCCTCGGAGCCTTCAAAGGCTCCGGTCCGGAGTTTTCGAAAACTCCGGCGCCCGGCCTTACCCCTCCAGCGCGCCGATCATCGCCACGCGCTCGGCATGACGGCCACCTTCGAACTCGGCGGACAGAAACGCATCGACGATCTCCAGCGCCAGGCCCTCGCCCACCACCCGCGCCCCAAGGGACAGCATGTTGGCGTCGTTGTGCATCCGGATCATCCGGGCCGAGAAGGTGTCGGAACACACGCCACAGCGGATGCCCCGGACCTTGTTCGCGGCCATCATGATCCCCTGCCCGGTGCCGCACAGGATGATCCCAAGGTCGCAGTCGCCCGAAGCCACCCGCCGGGCCGCCGCCTCGCCATGCGCGGGGTAATGCGTGCTTTCCGGTGAGGTCGGGCCGATGTCCACGACCTTGTGCCCCTTGCCCGCCAGATGCGC
>JBGSVS010000565.1:0-8716 GCA_041752895.1 Tabrizicola sp. | reverse complement strand
ACCACCACCAGCAGTTGGAGCAAGAGGAGGTTATAGGCCCAGCGCCAGTGCCATCGGGAAGGCGAGCATCGGGATCATCGCGATGATGATCGACATCACGCCCGAGGGCAGATGCGCGACCGCCGTATAGAAGGTCCCGTTCGGGATCACCGTCCCCAGCACCGCGACGACGACGTAAAACCGTATCGCCGCCGACGTCAGCTTCATGCCCTTCCGCCGCACCAGCGCAATCGCGCCCAGCACGACGACCATCACCACCTGCTGCCAGAAGATCAGCCCGAAGGCCCCGTGTCCGGCTTCCGTTGCGATCTTGCCCAAGGGATGCGTTGACCCCCAGCCGACCCCCAACCACAAAAGGACGCAGACAAAGAACCACCGTCCGGATCGAAAGCGCATCCCCTCCCCCGCATGGGGTGGGGAGGGGGGTGGGGGGCCTACCGCCAGATCCGTCACGGCACCGCCTCTTGCAGCTTGCCGCCGACCCGGATCATCCGCACCTTCTGGGCCAGCCCGGTCCGGTCGTCCGTCTCGACGTAGACCCCGGACAGCGTCGCCTCGCCATTCGCAGGCTCGAACCGCCCCTTCGCCATCCCGGTCAGGAACCGCCGCAGCGGCTCCAGCTTTTCCATCCCGATGACGCTGTCATAATCGCCGCACATGCCCGCGTCCGACTGAAAGGCCGTGCCCTTGCCCAGGATCATCGTGTCGCTGGTCGGCACATGGGTATGCGTGCCCACGACCAGTGACGCCATCCCGTCGCACCAATGGCCCATGCCCATCTTCTCGGACGTGGCTTCGGCGTGGAAATCCACGATCGCCGCCTGCACCACCCCGCCCAGCGTGTGCTGCTTCAGAACCGTCTCCAGCGCAGAAAACGGATCATCGAACGGCCGCTTCATGAACACCTGACCCAAGGCCTGCGTGACCAGAACCTTGCGCCCCTGCGTCGCCTCAAACACCCGCGCGCCCCGACCCGGAGCCACCTTCGAGAAATTGAGCGGCCGTACGATCCGCGTCTCCTGCTCAATGAAGCTCAGCATGTCCTTCTGGTCAAAGGCATGGTCGCCCAGCGTCAGGCAATCCGCCCCTGCCGCCAGCAGCTCCTTGGCATGGTCCCCGGTCAGCCCGGCCCCCTGGCTCGCATTCTCGCCGTTCACTACGACGAAATCCAAACCCCAGGCCGCCCGCAGACCGGGAAGCCGCTCTGTAATCGCCGTCCGGCCGGACCGGCCCACGACATCGCCCAGAAATAACAGTCTCATGGCCCCGGATTAGGCTTGGGGCCGGCTTCCGGCAAGCGAATTGGCGGCCTCTAGGCAAGAAATCTTGCCGAAAAGCCCAAGCTTCCGGTCGCGACCAGACCTGCAGGAAAACCGACCGCGACGAAGAATTTTCACCGAAAATTCTTCGCGCCCGGCACCAGCGGCCCCCGAACCCGGTTCCCCAAGCCCTCGCGCCGCATTATCTGTGGTCCATGACCAACCTCCCCCCCGCCCTTTCCGACTGGTTCGCCGTCAAGGGCTGGACGCTGCACCCCCACCAGTTGGACATGCTGGCCCGGTCCCAAGACCCCGCCACCCTCCTCATCGCCCCGACCGGCGGCGGCAAGACCCTCGCCGGGTTCCTGCCCACCCTCGCTGAACTGGGCCCCACCCCACCCCCCGGCCTTCACACCCTCTACGTCTCCCCCCTGAAAGCCCTCACCGCCGACATCCGCCGCAACCTCGGCACCCCCATCGAAGGTGCTGCCCTGAAAATCCGCGTCGAGGACCGCACTGGCGACACCTCCTATACCCAGCGACGGAGGCAGCGCGCAGACCCGCCGCATATCCTGCTGACGACGCCTGAAAGCCTCGCCCTTCTCCTCAGCTACGAAGACGCCCCCCGCATTTTCGTCGGGCTGCAACGGGTCATCGTCGACGAAATCCACGCCCTGGCCGAAAGCAAACGCGGCGACCAGCTCGTCTTGCAAATCGCTCGCCTGCAATCGCTGAACCCCGGACTCCGCCGCATCGGTCTTTCCGCCACGGTGGAAAATCCCCCTGCCCTCGCCCGCTTCCTCAGCCCCCGGACGACAATCGTTGAGGCCGACCCCGGCCCCGACCCCGACATCTCGATGCTGGAAACCGACGCCCCGCCCCCCTGGTCCGGCGGCGGCGGCCGCTATGCCATCCCGGCGATCCTGAACGAGATCACCCGCCACAAGACCACGCTTATCTTCCACAACACCCGCGCCCAGGCCGAGCTCTTCTTTCACGACCTATGGCTTGCCAACACCGAAGACCTGCCCATCGGCATCCACCACGGCAGCCTTTCTCGCGAACAGCGCGAACGCGTCGAACAGGCGATGACCGCAGGCGCGCTCAGCGCCGTGGTCTGCACCGGCTCTCTCGACCTTGGCATCGACTGGGGCGACGTCGACCTTGTCATCCAGGTCGGCGCGCCGAAGAACGTCAAGCGCCTCGTCCAGCGGATCGGCCGCGCCAACCACCGCTACAACGCGCCCTCCAAGGCGCTTCTCGTCCCCGCCAACCGTTTCGAGGTGGTGGAATGCCAGGCGGCGCTTGATGCAGTCCGTGCCCATACGCTGGACGGAGAACCGCGCGGCCCGGGGCCGAGGGACGTCCTCTGCCAGCACATCCTCGCCACCGCCTGCGCCGGGCCGTTCGATGCCGACACCCTCTACCAGGAAGTCTCCACGGCCGGCCCCTACGCCCAGCTTACCCGGCCCGAGTTCGACGCCTGCCTCGATTTCACCGCCACCGGAGGGTATGCGCTGAAAGCCTACGACCGCTGGCAGCGCCTGAAACAGACGGGCGGCAAATGGCACCTGCGCGACCCGCGCGCCGCCGCCCTGATCCGCCAGAACCTCGGCACCATCATCGACATCGAGACCCTCAAGGTTCGCCTCCGCAACCACGGCACACCCCTCGGTGAGGTGGAGGAGAGCTTCGCCGCCACCCTCACCCCCGGCGACACCTTCCTGATCGGCGGCCAGATCGTCCGCTACGAAGGCCTGCGCGAGATTACGGTCGAGGTCTCGAAAACCCCCGGTCGCGACCCGAAGGTCGCCGTCTTCAACGGCACCAAATTCGCCACCTCCACCCTGCTGACCGACCGCATCCTTGAAATCTTCCAGGCAGAGTCCTGGCCCGACCTCCCCGCCCACACTGCCTGGTGGCTTGCCAAACAGCGCGAGGTCTCCCGCCTCCCCGACCCCGCCTCGCTCCTCCTCGAAAGCTTCCCCCACGACGGCCGCGAACACCTGGTTGTCTACGGCTTCGCAGGTCGCAACGCCCAGCAGACCCTTGGCCTTCTCGTCACGAAGCAGATGGAAGCCCAAGGCCTTGCCCCCCTGGGCTTCGTTGCCACTGACTACGCCACCCTGATCTGGGGCCTCGACCCCGTCACCGACCCCGCCCCCCTTTTCGACCTCTCCACCCTCCGCGTTGGGCTGGAAACCTGGCTCTCCGGCAACGCCGTGATGAAGCGCACCTTCCGGTCGACCGCCATCATCGCGGGCCTGATCGAGCGCTCCCACCAGGGCCGCCGCAAGACCGGACGGCAGGCCACCTTCTCGACCGACATCCTCTACGACACGCTGCGCCGCTACGATCCCGAACACCTTCTGTTGCAGATCACCCGGGAAGAGGCGCTCCGCGGCCTCATCGACTTTTCCCGCATCGAGGCCATGCTCGCCCGCACCGGCCCCAACATCGACCTCCGCCGTCTTTCCCGCGTCACCCCCCTTGCCGCCCCGTTGTTTTTCGAGCCCGGCCGCATCCCCGTCCACGGCGAAGGTCGCGACCGCCTTGCCTCTGCCCAGGCGCAGGCCCTGATGGAAGCTGCTGGCCTCGCCTGACGCTTTCATACTGGCCCAAGTATCCCCGCCGGAGGCGCACACTTGCCACCCGCGCAGCGCCAAGGCATGACGAACGCATGCACCACGCGCTCTTCTTTCATGGCGAAACCCTGCACCTGATGCCGTCCGGCGCGCTTTACTGGCCCGCGCGGAAGACCCTGACCGTCTCCGACCTGCACCTCGGCAAATCTGAACGCCTCGCCCGGCGCGGCGGCAGCCTCCTGCCACCCTACGAGACGCAAGCCACCCTGGAAAAGCTGGACCGCGATCTTGAAGGAACCGGCGCGGAGACGGTCATCTGCCTCGGCGACAGTTTTGATGACCTTGCTGCCGCCAACGGGATCGAGGAACCGGCCCGCCTCTGGCTTGCCCGCCTGATGGCCGGGAAAAGCTGGACCTGGATCACCGGCAACCACGACCCTGGACCGATCGAGATCGGCGGCACCCATCGGGATACGCTGAAGCTTGCCCCCTTCACTTTCCGTCACATCGCTGATCCGACCGAAAGCGCCGAAATCTCGGGCCATTTCCACCCCAAGGCCCGCCTTGCCGGACAGTCGAAACCTTGTTTTCTTGCCGATGCCAGGCGACTGATCCTGCCCGCTTATGGCGTCTACACCGGCGGGTTGCGCTCAGATGACGCAGCGCTGACCGCCCTGATGGCAGAGGACGCGCTGGCGATACTGACTGGCCCCCGCGCCCTTGCGATCCCGATGCCTCGCTAAGCTCCGAATTTTCGCCGAAAATTCGTAAGGGTCAGGCCGTCAGCCCCTCAGGTTCCGCCAGCCCGTTCGCCCGACAACAGGCGGTCAGAGTGTTCGCCAGCAGGCAGGCGATGGTCATCGGCCCCACCCCGCCCGGAACCGGAGTGATCGCCCCAGCCACCGCTGCCGCGCTTTCGTAGTGGACGTCGCCAACAAGCTTCGTCTTCCCGTCCCGTTCGATGCGGTTGATGCCGACGTCGATCACCGTCGCCCCCGGGCGCACCATGTCGCCGGTGATCATTTCAGGTCGTCCGACGGCTGCCACCAGGATATCAGCCCGCTTGCAGACCTCGGCCAGGTTTTTGGTCCGGCTGTGCGCGATCGTCACCGTGCAGCTGTCGCCCAGCAGCAGTTGCGCCATCGGCTTGCCCACGATGTTCGACCGCCCCACCACCACGGCGTTCAGCCCGGCAAGCTTGCCATGATGATCCCGCAGCATCATCAGGCAGCCCAGGGGCGTGCAGGGCACCATCGACTTCTGCCCGGTCCCCAGAAGGCCGACGTTCGAAATGTGGAATCCGTCGACATCCTTGGCAGGGTCGATCCGGTTGATCACCAGCTCGGAATTCAGATGCCCCGGCAGCGGCAGTTGCACCAGAATGCCATGCACGGCAGGGTCCGCGTTCAGCGTGTCGATCAGCGCCAGCAGTTCCGCCTCGCCGGTCGAGGCATCCAACCGATGTTCGAAAGATGCCATTCCGACCTCGATGGTCGAGGCGTGCTTGTTGCGGACATAGACCTGGCTTGCCGGGTCTTCGCCCACCAGCACGACGGCCAGTCCCGGGGTCAGCCCGTTCTCTTCCTTCAGCCGCGCCACATGCGCCGCAACCTGAGCCCGCACCGTGGCTGCAAAGGCCTTGCCATCGATCACCTTGGCCGTCATCTGCTTATCCCTTCCGCAAACTGTCGGGCCCCAACCGGCTCTCTTCCCGGGCGATGGACCAGTCGATCAACCGCCGCCATAGCTTTTCCACCAGCTCGGGCGGCAGCCCGTAGGTGTCGGCATGGCGGCGGACGTTTCCCACCACTTCCTCGACCCGTGACCCGATCCGGGCGGGCAGGTCTGCCGTCGCCTTGATTTCCGCCGCGCGGTCGATATAGCCCGCCCGCTCCGCGAACAGCCGGACAAGGTCTTCGTCCAGCCGGTCAATCTCGGCCCGGATCTGGGCCATCGTGGTGCAATCGGCTGGTTTCCGCATCTTCGTCCCCTCTCGCAAGCTGCCCCTGAGATAAGGGGACAGCCCAGCAAGGGCAATGCGACGCTTAGAACAGGCCTTCGACGTTGCCCTGGTCGTTCAGCCTGATCACCTCGGCCGACGGGACCTTGGGCAGGCCCGGCATCGTCATGATCTCACCGCAGATCGCGACGATGAAGCCTGCCCCAGCCGAGAGCCGCACTTCGCGGACCGGAACCGTATGGCCTGTGGGGGCACCGCGCACGGTCGGGTCGGTGGTAAAGCTGTACTGGGTCTTGGCCACGCAGATCGGCAGGTGGCCGTAACCGGCGGCTTCCCAGGTCTTCAGCTGGTCGCGGATCGATTTGTCGGCGATGACCTCGTCGGCGTGGTAGATGCGCTTGGCGATGGTCTCCAGCTTCTGGAACAGCGGCATCGCGTCCGGGTACAGCGGCGCAAAGTTGGCCGAGCCGGACTCGGCCATCTGGACCACCTTGTGCGCCAATTCTTCGATCCCTGCGCTGCCATTGGCCCAATGCTTGCACAGGATCGCTTCCGCGCCCTGCTCGGCGACATAGGCCTTCACGGCGGCCACTTCGGCATCGGTGTCGCTGTAGAAGTGGTTGATCGCCACGACGACCGGCACGCCGAAGCTCTTGACGTTGGCGATGTGGCGGCCAAGGTTCGGGCAGCCCTTCTTGACGGCCTCGACGTTTTCGGCCCCAAGGTCGGCTTTCGCGACCCCGCCGTTCATCTTCATCGCCCGCACCGTGGCGACTATCACCGCAGCGGAGGGTTTCAGCCCCGCCTTGCGGCACTTGATGTCGAAGAACTTCTCGGCGCCAAGGTCAGCCCCGAAACCGGCTTCGGTCACGACATACTCACCCAGCTTCAGCGCGGTCTTGGTGGCGATGACGCTGTTGCAACCGTGCGCGATGTTGGCAAACGGGCCGCCGTGGACGAAGGCCGGGTTGTTTTCCAGCGTCTGCACGATGTTCGGCTGCATCGCGTCCTTCAGAAGAACCGTCATCGCGCCGTCGGCCTTGATGTCGCGGGCGTAGATCGCCTTCTTTTCGCGGGTGTAGGCGACGACGATGTCGCCCAGCCGCTTTTGCAGGTCTTCCAGGTCGTTCGACAGGCACAGGATCGCCATGACTTCCGAGGCCACGGTGATGTCAAAACCGGTCTGGCGCGGAAAGCCGTTGGCGACGCCGCCAAGGTTCACCACGATGTCGCGCAGCGCGCGGTCGTTCATGTCCATGACCCGGCGCCAGACGATGCGGCGCTCGTCGATCTGCAGCTCATTGCCCCAGTAGATGTGGTTGTCGATCATCGCCGACAAAAGGTTGTGGGCCGAGGTGATCGCGTGGAAGTCGCCGGTGAAGTGAAGGTTCATCTCCTCCATCGGCACGACCTGAGCCATGCCGCCACCCGCAGCGCCGCCCTTCATCCCGAAGTTCGGGCCAAGCGAGGCTTCACGGATGCAGACCACGGCCTTCTTGCCGATCCGGTTCAGGCCATCGCCCAGACCCACGGTCGTCGTCGTCTTGCCCTCGCCCGCAGGCGTCGGGTTGATCGCGGTGACAAGGATCAGCTTGCCATCTGGCTTGCCCGCCAGCGATTTGATGAACTCCTGTCCCACCTTGGCCTTGTCATGACCGTAGGGCAGCAGGTGTTCGGACGGGATGCCCAGCTTGGCACCGATCTCCATGATCGGCTTCTTCTTCGCTTCGCGCGCAATCTCGATGTCGGTCTTGAAGGCCATGTCGCGTCTCCCAAGGGGCATGTCGGTCCGTTTGCGACGTGATACCGGGCCGGATGCACTTGTCGAAGGCGGTTTCCGACCTAAACACCGCAAAAATCGCCGCGCCGTGTTTCCGATACGAAACCGCGCCCCGCGATTGCGAAATTTTCACCAGAATTAACTATTTTTCCGGAGCGTTCAGCCGGTCGCTCACTATGGCTGCCAGGATAGTTGCGCCGGGATGTGCAGCCGGACCTCGTCTCCCAGCCGCAAGGTGCCCTCGCGCTCGACCCAGGCAGTCACACCGCGCTTGCCCTCGGCCGCTTGCTTGAACCCCTTGCCAAGGCCCGGGCGCGCCTTCTCGATCGTCACCGCGGGCTCCTGGCAGGGCAGGTTTTCCATGTCGACAACCAGCGTCACCCCATCAGGCCCCTGCAACCGGCTTGAGGGTGGCAAATGGGTCAGGTCGGGGATCCCTTCCAGCACCAGGGACGCCCCGACCCAGGCGTAATCCATCCGATCCAACCCCATGTCACGCGCCACCTCGGCCATTTCCTCGGCACTGACCACGCACAGCTGACGGACGTTGCGAATGGTGGTGTCGCGCGGATGCTGCTTGAGCACACGACCGCACGAGGGCCGCGTAAGTCCGGCATGAACCTCGGCCTCGAACCCTGCGAAGGTCAGCGGCATGTCGTCCACAGCCTGGGACGTGATCACCAGCTTTTCCACTGGCACCGGCTGAAAGCCCAGCCAGACGACGCGGGCGATATGGTCGGTCGGGATCAGCGCGGGCATCAGGAACGCTCCAGAATGAAGAAGACGCGGGTGAAGGGGAAAAGGACCCGGCCGTCGGGCAAAGTCGGATAGGCCTTGGCAAGGGCGGCATCATAGGCAGCCAGGTAGGCGCGCTGTTCGGTATCGTTCAGGCCTGCCACATAGGGCCGCATCGCGGTGCTTTCGGTAAAGGCGCGGACCGGGTGGCCCTTCGCCACGGGGTCAAGCATCTGCAGGTAGTCCGTCGTCCAGGCCCGCACCTCGCCGAAGGCCAAGAGAAGCTCGACATAGTCGGCTGCTTGCAGGACGGGAGACGGCGGCGGCAGGTCACGGCCCGGAGAAATCTCCTTCGCCACCTGCCGCAGCAAACGGTGCGAGGGCGCATCCCCCTGCC
>JBGSVS010000564.1:0-8374 GCA_041752895.1 Tabrizicola sp. | reverse complement strand
GACGGGGCCCTTGTCCGGGCGGCTGCGGCTGGGGGTGATCCCGACGGTGGCACCCTACTTGCTGCCGCAGGTGATGCGTGAGCTTTCGGGCCGGTTCCAAGACCTTGACCTGCGCCCGCGCGAGGCGGTGACGCCGAAGCTATTGCGCGACCTGCATGAGGGGCGGCTGGACCTTGCGATGCTGGCCCTGCCGGTGAGCGAGCCGTCTCTGGTCGAACATGCGCTGTTCGAAGAGGAGTTCCTTCTGGTGCGGCACGAAACCGCCGCGCCGCTGCCGATCCCGCGTCTGGTCGACCTGCCTGCCGCCCCCCTGTTGCTGCTGGAGGAGGGGCATTGCTTTCGCGATCAGGCGATTGCGGCCTGCAAGATGCCGCGGGGGCCAAGTAGCGGTGGGGCGGGCGAGATCATGGAAGGGTCTTCGCTGTCGACACTGGTACAGATGGTGGGCGCGGGGATTGGCGTGACGCTGATCCCGCAGATGGCCGCCCAGGTGGAAAGCCGGTCGGCGCCGGTTGTTTTGCACCGTCTGCCCGAGCCGCGGCCAAGCCGGACCATCGGCCTGGTGTGGCGGCAGTCGAACCCGCTATCCGACAGGTTCGTCGATCTGGCCGAGGGGCTGCGGGAGGCGCTAGCGTAACCTCCTGCGTCGCGCCCTCGGCTTCTCGTCGGAGAGCGCAGTGATGAGTGCCGGAGGCAAACGACGAGCGGTTCCTTACTTGCCCCAAGTCCGTTCAAGCAGCCGAAGCCAGTTGCCGTGGGCGATCTTGTCAATCAGCGCGTCTCCAAGACCCATGTCGCGCATCGCCTGGATCAGGACCGGCAGGCCATCGACCCCGCCGATGTCCTTGGGCGTCGTGGCCCCGTCATAGTCCGAGCCGATGCCGACGTGATCCTCGCCCGCGTGCTTCAGCATGTGCTCGATATGCTGCTTGACCGGGTCCAACGTCATGTCGCGGCTTTCGCGGCCATCGGGGCGCAGGAAGCAGGTGGCGAAGTTCAGGCCGACCATGCCGCCGGTTTCCCTGATCGCCTGCAACTGCCGGTCCGACAGGTTGCGGCTGGAGGGGGTAACGGCATGCGCGTTGGAATGGGTGGCGACGAGGGGGGCGTCGGAAAGCTTCGCCACGTCCCAGAACCCGGCCTCGGTCATGTGGGACAGGTCGACCATGATCTTCAACGCATTGCATTCGCGAACAAGGGCCTTGCCAAGATCAGTCAGCCCCGGCCCGGTGTCGCCGGTGGACGGATAGCGGAAGGGGACGCCGTGGCCGAAGATGGTCGGGCGGCTCCACACCGGGCCAAGGGACCGCAGGCCCATGGCGTAGAAGAGGTGCAGCGCGTCGAGGTTGGGGCCGATCGGCTCGGCCCCCTCGAAGTGGAGGATCCCTGCGACAGCACCGTCGGCCATCGCGGCGCGAATCTCGGTCACGGTGCGGCACCAGCGGAACCGGCCTTCGGAGGCACGTTCCATCCACAGAAGGTGACCCAGCATTTCGACCGCGATCGGCTGGGCGGCGGTGTGGTCGATCAGTTCGGGCAGGGGGACGTCGTAGGGCGGGGTGTTCATCAAGGCGTGGTAGTCCACCGCGTCGGCGGTTTCGGGCGAGGGGATGTAGACGGCAAAAAAGCCGCCCGCAAAGCCCGAAGACAGCATGCGCGGCAGGTCGAGGTGGCCTGCGCCTTCGCCCTTCAGCCAGAGGTTTGCGCGGGCGTCTCCGGCGGCGGCGATCTTCAGGACGATGTCGTTGTGGCCGTCAAAGACGGGAATCGGCGCGGGCATGAGTGTGGGTCCAGGCTTGGGAAAGGGCGGGGGCAGTCTTCTGCTTTTGCGAAGAAGACGCAAGCCGGGCGATTGTGCCGCAGATGGCCCGGTTGACGGACCCGGCGTCTTGCGGCATTTGGGATGAATGATCCGGTTTCTGGTCAGTCTGCATCGGGCGGCATTGGTTGCGGCCATCGCCATCGCGCTGGTGGCGACGGGCTTTGCGCATCGCATGCCCACGGCGGCCGAGGACGGGGCGCTGGCCTTTGCCCTGCAGAACGGGATCTCCTCAGGCGATCTTTGCGGTGGAGATCCGGGCAAATCGCCGCATCCGGGATCGGAGTGCCAGGCCTGTCAGATCACCGGCGCGGTCCATCTGCCGCCGCTGACGGGGGTTCGAATCGACGTGGAGCTTGCGTTCCACGCTGCCGGCATCGCGCCGTTGGAGATCAGGGGTGCTGCGCGCAGCATTGACCCCGCGCACCGACCGCAAGGCCCGCCCGTCGCCTGACGGCGGCGCCCGAGTTCCGCGAAACCGACGCCGCCTTCGCATGCCGCCGCAGGTCCTGCGCCTGCGCATCCCTGCGTGAACCGAAGGCAATCCCATGCCCAATCCGACGCAATCCCCGAACCGGCATCGTGCTGATCCGCCCCTGAAGCGGCTGGTCAGCTGATGTCCTTTCCATCCAAACGGAGCAAACCCATGAAAATCCTAGCCTTTGCGGTCGCACTTTTCGTCGCTTCACCAGTCTTCGCCCATGAAGTCACTGTCGGTGATCTTCAGATCATCCACCCGCATATCCCGCAGCCCGCCGCGACCGCCAAGGCCGCTGGGGGCTTCATGGCGATCACCAACAACGGGACCGAGGTCGAACGGCTGATCGGGATCGAATCCGACATCGCCGCCAAGTCCGACGTGCATGAAAGCAAGGTCGATGCGAACGGCGTCGGCACGATGGAGCATGTCGACGCCATCGAGATCCCGCCGGGCGAGACGATCAACCTGGAACATGGCGGCTACCATGTCATGTTCATGGGCCTGACCGGCACCCTTACCGAAGGCGAGATGCACAAGGCGGTGCTGATCTTCGAACGCGCGGGCCGGGTGGAGATCGAGTTCCAGATCGACCCACCGACGGGGCAGGGCGGGATGGATCATTCGAAGATGGATCACGGGGCAAGCCACGACTGATCTTGCACAAGGGGCTTTGGCGCAGCAGCATATCGCGGCACCTGTGCAGGAGACCTTCGAATGACCGAGCCTGCCAATGGGAAGGCCCTCCGTGCGGGCGAGGTCGCGCTAAGCTTTGACTCCGCCCGCACGGCCGACGATGCGCGGCTGCGCTTCATCGGGCGGCTGCGCAGTCCTTGGGCGCGGGGGAATTGTCCGAAGAACCTTCGCGAGGCGCGCGAACAGGGTGGGGATTTCCGGGCCGAGATCGACCCGGCTTTCCGTCCGGGGCTTGCGGGGTTGCAGGTCGGGCAGCCGGTGATCCTCCTCTACTGGACCGGGGCCGCCCGGCGCGACGTGATCGTCCTGCACCCGACCCACCGCGAGGGGCCGACGGGGGTCTTTGCACTCCGCGCCCCAAGCCGTCCGAACCCGATTGCGGTCGCCGTCGTGCGGCTTTTGGCGCTGGACGCGGCCGAGGGCGTGTTGACCCTCGATGCGCTGGATGCCTTCGACGGCACGCCGCTTCTGGACATCAAGCCCTGGCTGCATTCGGTCGACATCCCTACGGCGCAAGGCTGATCGCGGCGCATTTACCGGCCCCATGGCCTGCGATACATCGGGGGCGAAGGCGAAGGGAACGGACATGCAGGGATTTCAAAGCGAACCGGCACGGGACAGCTATGACGTGGTCATCATCGGGGGCGCGATCATGGGATCGTCCACAGCCTGGTGGCTGACCGAGATGGGGTTCCCGGGCCGGGTGCTGGTGATCGAGCGCGACCCGACCTTCGAGAAAGCTGCGACAGCGCTTAGCTTTTCTTGCATCCGCCAGCAGTTTTCGACCGAGCTGAACATCCGGATCTCGCAGTTCGGGGCTGACTTCGTGCAGTCGCTTCGCCAGAGGATGGGGGGCGATGACCGGGTGCCAGAGCTGAAGATCCAGAACTTCGGCTACCTCTATCTGGCTGATACCGAGGATTTCGCCCGCGTTCTGCGCGCCAGTCAGGCGGTGCAGGCGGGGGCGGGGGCAGGGACGCGGTTGTTGACGGCGGACCAGATCGGGGCGGAGTTTCCGTTCATGGCGGTTGATGACCTGGTGCTGGGCAGCCTGAACACAAAGGATGAAGGCTATTTCGACGGCTACACCGTGTTCGACTGGTTCCGCCGCAAGGCCCGCGCGGCGGGGGTGGAGTATCTGGCGGATGAGGTCACCGGGCTGGACCTCTCCGATGGGCGGGTGACGGGGGTCAAGCTTGCCTCGGGTCGGCGGGTTGGCTGCGGAACGGTGGTCAATGCCGCCGGGACGCGGGGTGCGAAGGTTGCGGCGATGGCGGGGATCGACCTGCCGGTGGAACCCCGGAAACGCTTCAACTGGGTGATTCAGGCGGAACAACCGCTGGACCGGCCGTTACCGCTGACCATCGACCCCTCGGGCGCCTTCGTGCGCGAGGTGGGGGGCGGGACCTACATGGCGGGGGGGCATGCCGACTATGATCCGGCGGTCGATCACGACGACTTCGTGATGGACCCGGACCTCTGGCTGGACAAGATCTGGCCCGCCATCGCCACGCGCATCCCGGCGTTCGAGGCGGTGAAGGTGATCAGCGAATGGGCCGGGCAATACGACTACAACGTGCTTGACCAGAATGCGATCACCGGGCCGCATCCGGAGGTCACGAATTTTCTGTTCCTGAACGGCTTTTCAGGCCACGGTTTGCAGCAGTCCCCCGCGATGGGGCGGGCGACGGCGGAATGGATCATCCATGGCGGCTACCGCAGCCTGGACATGCGCGCGTTCCACTATGGCCGCGTTGCCGCCGGGCAGGCGCTGGTCGAGGCTGCGGTGATCTGAAGCGGGTCAGTCGGTCTGCAAAAGGGCCGTCGGCGACTGGACGGAGAACATGTCCTTGGGTGCGAAGACGAAGACCAGGACACCTACATACACGGCAAGGAACAGGGCAACGGCGGCATAGTTTCTGGTGGGACGGCTACGCGTCGGCAGAACTTGTGTCATCTCGGCTCTCCCTTGGCAGAGGGTCAGACTGGAAGAAAGTCGGGCAACGACTCAGCTTTGATGGGCCGACAATACCACCGCTGCGTGTGGCGTGGCGTCCGAAGATTTCAAGATCGGCAGAATTTCGTCCCGGATTGTTACAGTCTGCGCGGAAAACCGCCCGTTTCAGGGCGGTTTCTGCAAGTGCAAATGAAATCCGTTCTGCCGTGCAGCAATCGCCTAGCTGCGGATGCCGGAGAACTTTGTCTGCCAGTCGGCGCGTTCTTCATCGGTGATCTTGCGGAAGAGATTGTCGGGGACGGTGAAGCCGTGGCCTGCGGGCAGGGCGCGCATCGCGGCGGAGATATCGGCGGGCCAGGTCCAGTCGTCCGATCCCACGGCCTTCATCATCGTGGCCGAAGCGTCGGGGATGAAGGGGGCCGACAGGATCGCGTAGACCCGGATCAGGTTCAGGCTGAGGCGCACGATGGCCTGGGCCTGCTCGGGGTCGGTCTTGACGACGGACCAGGGTGCTGCGGCCTGCAGGTATTCGTTGCCGATGACCCAGATCGCGCGCAGTTCGCCGGCGGCTTTGCGGACCTCCATCTCGGCCATGAACTTGGTGTAATCCGCGATCCGCGCGCCGAGGTCGGCGATGAGGGCGGTTTCCAAGGGGCCGAACTGGCCTCCGGCGGGGACGTCATTGCCGAATTTCGACACGGCGAACTTGGTCACGCGGGAGACGAGGTTGCCAAGGACATCGGCGAGGTCCTTGTTGACCGAGGTCTGGAAGTTTTCCCAAGTGAATTCGGAGTCCGAAGATTCGGGCGCGTGGGAGAGAAGCCACCAGCGCCAGTAATCGGCGGGCAGGATCGATAGGGCCTGGTCCATGAAGACGCCGCGACCCTGCGAGGTCGAGAATTGGCCGCCGTCATAGTTGAGGTAGTTGAAGGACTTGAGGTAGTCGACCAGCTTCCACGGCTCACCCGACCCAAGGATCGTGGCGGGGAAGCTGAGGGTGTGGAAGGGGACGTTGTCCTTGCCCATGAACTGGTAGTAGGTCACGTCGGCCGCGCCCTTGTCGGTGCGCCACCAGCGCTCCCAAGCCGAGTCATTCTTGCCGTTCGCGTCGGCCCATTCGGCGGTGCAGGCGATGTATTCGATGGGGGCGTCGAACCAGACGTAGAAGACCTTGCCCTCCATCCCCGGCCAGGGCTGATCGCCCCTTTTGACCGGGATGCCCCAGTAAAGATCGCGGGTGATGCCGCGGTCCTGCAGCCCGTCGCCGTCGTTCAGCCATTTCTTGGCGATCGAGGTGGTCAGGATCGGCCAGTCTTTCTTGGAGTCGATCCAGGCTTCCAGCTTGTCCCGCAGGGCGCGCTGTTTGAGGTAAAGGTGCTTGGTTTCCCGCACCTCAAGGTTGGTGGAGCCGGAGATTGAGGAGCGCGGGTTGATCAGGTCGGTCGGGTCCAACTGCTTGGTGCAGTTCTCGCATTGGTCGCCCCGCGCGGATTCGTAGCCGCAGTTCGGGCAGGTGCCGGTGATGTAGCGGTCTGGCAGGAAGCGGTTGTCGTCGATGGAGAAGACCTGCTTTTCGCTGACTTCGGCGATGAGGCCGTTTTCGGCGAGCTTGCCCGCGAAATGCTGTGTGAGCCGGTGGTTGCGCTGGCTGGAAGAGCGACCGAAGTGGTCGAAGGACAGCCGGAAGCCGCGCGCGATTTCGGCCTGCAACTGATGCATCTCGGCGCAGTAGTCCTCGACCGGCTTGCCGGCCTTGGCGGCGGCAAGTTCGGCCGGGGTGCCGTGTTCGTCGGTGGCGCAGATGAACATCACCTCATGCCCCATCGCGCGGTTGAAGCGGGCAAAAAGGTCGGCGGGCAGCTGGGAGCCGACGAGGTTCCCGAGGTGCTTGATCCCGTTGATGTAGGGAATGGCCGAGGTGATGAGGATGCGTGCCATGTCTGCGCCTTACCTTGAGTCCGGCGATTGATTAGCCCAAGCGCGGGCAAAGGGCCAGCGTTGCAGCGGGGCACGAATTTTCAGCGAAAATTCGAAAGCTTGCGAGTTTTCGACGAAAACTCGGGATCAGGGCCGCCCCTTGATCATCCGGGTCAGGGTGCCGTAGCCCTCCATCTCGCGCTTGAAGGCGCCGAGCATATGGACGGTTATCAGCGCCATAAGGAGTTTCGTGAAGATGTCGTGCAGGCGGAACCAATACGCCTCACCAGCCTCGGAGGCCTCGACCAGCGGCGGGACGGTCCAGCGGTCGGCGATCGTCACATCGATGCCGGTGGCGGAGCTGCCAGCCCAGCCGGTCAGCGGGATGGCGATGACCAGGGCGTAGATCGCCCAATGCGCGGCGCAGGCGGCCCAGAAGGCGGCATTGCGGGGTCCGAGTGGCGGGGGCGGCGGGCTGACGAGGTGCCAGGCGATGCGGACGATGATCAGCGCCAGGATGCCGAAGCCGATGGTCTTGTGGAGCCCGTAGAGCCAGAGGTTGGCGAGCCCTGGCTCCATGTCCGCGATACGAAAGCCAAGGGCAAGCTGGCTGATGATGAGAAGCATCATCCCCCAATGGATAACCCGGGTTACGAGGCCGAATTCGCCGGGGCCGTTGCGCAAACCCATGTCAGCCCTGGGCGTCGATGCGGGCGGTGATGGTGATGCGGACCTCGTCGCCCACCATGTCGGCCCACCCGGTTGCGCCGAAGTCGGACCGGTTGACGCGGCCCGACAGCTTGACGGTCAGCTGGTCAAGCTCGTCCGCGCTGCTGCCTTGGGGGCGGAAAAGCTGGGCCTTGAGGGTGACCACTTTCGTCACGCCCCGGATGGTCAGGTTGCCGGTGACATCGGCGGCCTCGCCCGCGCGCTTGACCGAGGTCGAGGTGAAGGTCATCCGGGGGTGGTCCCTCGCATCCAGGACCTTGGGGCCCTTCAGTGCCTGGGCGGCGAAGGGAAAGCTCGCCTCGGCCCCGGTGACGTCCAGCACGACGTCGACGGTGCAGTTTGCCACATTGTCGAAGTCGAGATCGAGATCGGCCTTTTCCAGCGGGATCGTGCCGTTGATCCGGTCGGGTCCGAAGTCCGTCTCGAAGGCCACCGTCGAATTGGCGGCATCCATCTTGTAGGCGACGGTCGCTCCTTGCGCCGGAAGTGCCAGAAGGGCGAGAAGCGCGAGGATGGCGGGTCTGGGCATCGGGGTCTCCGGTTCCGGTCAGGGTATCAGCTAGCGGTGGGGCGGCAAAATCAAGCTGTTGTGCGGTCTCAGGGATCGGAGAGGGGGCGGGGTTCAAGGCTTTCGCCCCTGGGAGTGATGCGCAGCGACCAGCTGGCGGGGGGCAGAAGCCGGGCGCGCAGACGGGTGAGGGTGAAGCTGTCCTCCTCCGACCACAGAAGCGCGCGGCTGGGGGAGGGTGCCATGTGCCAGCGGCTTTCCGCGCCTTGC
>JBGSVS010000563.1:0-3342 GCA_041752895.1 Tabrizicola sp. | reverse complement strand
AGCCAAGGTCGAGCACGCTTTGACCGGGCTCGGCCGGGCAGGCGGCGGCCAGAAGGACCGGGTCTGTCGCCGCGCGGTAGCCCTTGATCGGCTGAAGCAGACGCAACCGGCCGCAGAGGAACTTGTCGTCGGAAAGCTCATCCCCGGCGAACATCAGGGACCTGTCTCGATGTCGTTGTCGCGCAGGATGGCCTTGGCGCGGAAGTGGTCCCGATCCACCACCATCAGGCGGCGCGGCAATATGCCAAGGCTGCCGTCCAGGACGCTCATGTGGACGTCCAGCGGAAAGGCGGCTATACCCTCGCCCTCAAGAAGGACCGTGGCGAAGGCGATCACCGTGGGGTCGGTCGTGCGCAGAAGTTCCTTCATGGGATCGAGTTAATCTCGCCGGACGGGCGGGGCAAGGGCAGCATGGACGGGGCAGGCGAAGGTGCAGTGCAAAAGGTGGTGACACCGCAGGACCGCTTGAGCGCGCTACTGTCCGATGACATGGCGGCCGTGAACGCCCTGATCCGCGCGCGGATGGCCAGTGAGCATGCGCCGCGCATCCCGGAAGTGACGGCCCATCTGGTGGAAGCCGGTGGCAAGCGGTTGCGGCCCTTGCTGACGCTGGCGGCCGCCCGGATGTTCGGCTACGCGGGCGATGACCATGTCAAGCTGGCCGCGACGGTCGAATTCATCCACACCGCGACGCTGCTGCATGATGACGTTGTCGACGAAAGCCACCGTCGACGCGGGCGTCCCACGGCCAATCTTCTGTGGGACAACAAGTCCAGCGTGCTGGTCGGCGACTACCTTTTCTCGCGCAGCTTCCAGCTTATGGTCGAAACCGGGAACCTCCGGGTGCTCGACATCCTTGCGAACGCCTCGGCGACGATTGCCGAGGGCGAGGTGCTGCAGCTGACCGCAGCACAGGACCTGAAGACGGATGAGCGAATCTATCTGCAGGTGATCCGGGGCAAGACTGCGGCGCTGTTTGCGGCGGCAACGGAAGTCGGCGGCATCATCTCGGGCGCGACCGAGGCTGAAGTCATCGCCCTGCGCGACTACGGCGACGCCCTGGGGATTGCCTTTCAGATTGTCGACGACATTCTGGACTACGGCGGATCGGACGCGACGATCGGCAAGAATACGGGCGACGACTTCCGTGAGCGAAAGTTGACACTTCCGCTCATCAAGGCCGTTGCCAAGGCCGATGCCGAGGAGCGGGCGTTCTGGGTGCGCGTTATCGAAAAAGGCGACCAGCGTGAGGGTGACCTGGCACATGCCATGGTGATTCTTCGCCGCCACGACGCAATATCTGCTGCACGGGCCGATGCCTTGGCTTGGGCGGCACGTGCGAGGTCGGCGCTTGACAACCTACCCGTGCATCCTTTGCGCAACATTCTGTCTGAGCTTGCAGAATTTGTGGTCCAGCGCCTGTCCTGAACCCCATTTGTTCTTGATCCGCGAAATGACCGAATTAGGATCATTTTTTGACAAAGTCTTTGCCTAGATCGAACAGGTGGGGATCCGGTATTTGGCGTGTGTCAGGGGTGCGGGTGTGCAGATGACTGTGGGGACAGGTCACTGATCAGCCGTTGAGACCTTGGTAACCGTTGCCGGGTGAAGATGAATGAACCCGGGGCCTTCCCGGGGTGGAGCGCGGGATATGAAACTCTTCAACTGGCTTTTTGGACGCAAGGCCAAAGGATCGCGTGGCGCACGGTTCGCGGGCAGCGAGGCTGAAGAGATTCTGCAGACCAAGGCCGCAATCGCCTCTGTTGCCAAGGGCAACGGCCCGGCTGCTGGGCGGTTTCCCAAGCTTGCCGATGGCGCGCCCTCTGTCCTGACCCAGACCGCCAACAGTGCCGTCGTGGCAAAGGAAGGCCCGACCCCATCTCTCAACATCTGGGAGATGGAGGAAGAACCCGTCGCCCCGACCCCGATCCCGGCGCCGACCCCAGCGCGTGACATTGCAGCCGATGCCGGCGCCCGTCGCCGTGCCACCCGGACCAAGACCCGCGTCCTTGGGTTCGAGCCGCAGCCCGCCTCGGTCGTCCCGCTGTTCGACGAAGGCCGGATGGAAGATTCGATCGAACCCGGCGACAAGTCCGGCGTGGTGATGTTTCCGACCGGCTGGCTGGTCATCAAGGCCGGCCCCGGCCGTGGCGCGGCCTTCCCGGTGCTGCGGGGCGTGTCCCAGATCGGGCGCGGCTCGGACCAGACCATCGCTTTGGACTTCGGCGACATGGCGATTTCACGCCAGCATCATGCAGCGATCGCCTATGATCCGATGAACCACCAGTTCCACATCGGCCATGGCGGCAAGTCGAACCTGGTGCGACTGAACGGCAAACCCCTCCTGTCGACCTCGGTCGCCGTCGATGGCGACGAGATCCAGATCGGTGAGACCACTTTGGTGCTGAAAGTGTTGTGTACAGCTGGCTTCAATTGGTCGGCAGTGGACTCCGAGGGAGACGCGAATGATATGGCGATCGCGTGAGCCACGCTTTGACGTAGCCTCGGGCATCAGTCAGGGCGCGCGCGACTATCAGGAAGACGCGATCACCGCCGATTTTCCGGTGGGTGCCGAAGCTGGTTTCGTGGTGCTAGCCGACGGCATGGGCGGTCACGCCGCGGGCGACGTGGCCTCCAAGATCGTCCTGACCGAGGTTTTCAGCGAGCTGAAGTTCCATTTCGCCGATGTGCAGTCTTTCGAGGCGCGCGCGCCGGAAGTCCTGCGCAGCGTTGCCGACCTTGCGAACGAAACCCTGCGCCAGCACACGCGCACCCACCCTGAAACGGACGGGATGGGCGCGACCCTGGTCGCCCCGGCCCTGGTCGAGAACCGTCTGTGGTGGATCTCCATCGGCGACTCGCCCCTGTTCCTGTTCCGGGGCGGCAAGCTTAGCCAGCTGAACGAAGACCATTCGATGGCGCCGCAGATCGACTTCATGGTGAAGTCCGGCCTGATGCCGCCCGATGTCGGCGCGAACCATCCCGACCGGAACTGCCTGATTTCGGTGCTGATGGGCTCACGGATTCCCAAGATCGATTGCCCGTCCAAACCTTTCGAGATGCAGGCCGGGGACATCGTGCTTTGTGCCTCGGACGGGCTGCAGTTTCTGACCAATGCGCAGATCGAACGCGTCCTGAACAAGTACCGCAAGTCCCGGTCGACCGAAATCGCTGAACGTCTTCTTGAAGAGCTGGCCCGTCTGAACGACCCGGACCAGGACAATATCAGCTTTACCCTGATCAAGGTGAATGATGCCTCGGTTCGGGCGGCCCAGGATCGCCCGCGTGGTCCCTCGAACGCTGTCGCGCGCCCGCGTCGCCTGACCACCGTCGTCGCCGAGC
>JBGSVS010000562.1:0-4935 GCA_041752895.1 Tabrizicola sp. | reverse complement strand
GAGGGCGAGATCGTGGTGTCGCCCGCCGCCCGGGCAAGGGCGGCAGCGCTTGTACCGGAAAAGCTGAAGGCCGATATCCGCTTTGCCCATGCCAACATCCGCCGCTTTGCGCAGGCGCAGCTGGCCACCGTCACCGATTGCACGGTCGAGATCCTGCCGGGGCTGGTGGCGGGGCAACGGCAGATCCCTGTCGGGTCGGCCGGCTGCTACGTGCCGGGCGGGCGCTATGCCCATGTGGCAAGTGCCATCATGACGATCACCACGGCGCGCGTCGCCGGCGTGTCGCATGTCGCCGCCTGTTCTCCGCCCCATCCGGGCGAGGGCATTCCGCCCGCGATCCTTTTTGCGATGGACCTGTGCGGCGCCGACGTGATCCTGAACCTGGGCGGCGTTCAGGCTGTGGCGGCCATGGCGAACGGGCTGTTCGGTCTGCCGAAGGCGGATATCCTGGTCGGCCCCGGCAACCAGTATGTCGCCGAGGCCAAGCGGATGCTGTTCGGCCAGGTCGGCATCGACATGTTCGCAGGCCCCACCGACAGCATGGTTGTCGCCGACGCCAGCGCGGACGCCGAGATGGTGGCCGCCGACCTCGTCGGTCAGGCCGAACACGGCTACAACTCGCCGGTCTGGCTCGTGACCGACGATGAGGCCCTCGCCCGCCGCGTGATCCACCTGGTGCCTGACCTCATCGCCACGCTGCCCGAGGTCAACCGCGAAAGCGCCCGCGCCGCCTGGGACAACATGGCCGAGGTCATCCTCTGCGCCGACCGCGAAGAGATGGCCCAGACCGCCGACCGCTACGCCCCGGAACACCTCCACGTCCAGGCCCGCGATCTGGACTGGTGGCTTGACCGGCTGACGGCCTACGGCTCCTTGTTCCTGGGCGAAGAGACGACCGTGGCCTTTGGCGACAAGACCTCGGGGCCGAACCACGTTCTGCCGACCTCGGGTGCGGCGCGCTATACCGGGGGGCTGTCGGTCCACAAGTTCATGAAGACCGTCACCTGGCAACGCGCCACCCGTGCCGCCGCCCGCCCGCTGGCCGAGGCCACGGCGCGAATCTCCCGGCTGGAGGGGATGGAAGGTCACGCCCGCTCTGCCGACATCCGGCTGTCAAAGTTCTTTCCGGACGAAAGCTTCGACCTCGGCGTGGCTGACCGTTCGGCCTGACCCAGCTGCAGCCCAGCGAACCAGGCCGCGTAAGGATGCGGGTCCTCGCGGCCATCGTGGTGGCGCCGGGCAGGGGCCCACTCGCGGGCTCAGTCAAACATCGAGTTCGGCAGAAACAAAGCGATCTGCGGGAAGATCACGATCAGGATCAGGCAGATGAACATCGCCAGAAGGAACGGCAGCACGCCACGAAAGATCGTGGTCATCGGCACATCGGGGGCGATGCCCTTGACGACGAACACGTTCATCCCGACGGGCGGGGTAATCATGCCCATCTCAACCACAATGACCGCGACCACACCGAACCAGATCGGGTCAAAGCCGTTCTGCATCATGATCGGAAACACGATGGGGATGGTGACGACCAGCATCGACAACCCGTCAAGGAACATCCCCAGCACCACATAGGCCAACACGATCACCGCCAGCGCGCCGTAGGGGCCAAGACCAAGGCCTGCCAGCCCTTCGCCCAACGTGGTCGGAATGTGGGTCACCGCCAGGAAGGGGTTCAACACGTTGGCCCCGATCACCACCATATACAGCATGGCCGAAGTCTTGACCGTGTCGAACAGCGCGCCCTGAAAGGTGCGGGTGGTCATCTTGCCCGATGCCAGCGCTAACAGGATCACCAAAGCCGCGCCGATGCCGGACGCCTCGACCGGGGTGAAGATGCCGACATAGATGCCGCCGATGGACATCAGGATCACCGCGACCAGCGGCAGGGCCTGCAACAGCAGGCGGACCTTTTCGCCAAAGGGCACCTGTGGCCCACGCGGCCCGGCTTCGGGATCGAGGACCGAGATGATCCAGACCGTCACGATGAACAGCGCCATCAGCAGCAGCCCCGGCAGGACGCCTGCCATGAACAGCCGCCCGATCGATTCCTCGGTCAGGATGGCGTAGATCACGAACCCGGTGGAAGGTGGGATCAGGAACCCCAAGGTGCCCCCCGCCGCAACCGCACCGCAGGCAAGGCCGGGGCCGTAGCCAAGCCGCTTCATTTCCGGCAGCGCGACCTTGCCGATGGTGACTGCGGTGGCGACCGAAGACCCCGACACGGCGGAAAACGCAGCACAGCCGATGACCGAGGCCGAGGCCAGCCCGCCCCGGAACCGCCCGACCCAGGCAAAGGCTGCGTCATATAGCCCGCGGCTGAACCCGGCGGCAGAGGCCACGTTGCCCAGAAGGATGAACATCGGCACCACGATCAGCGAATAGCCCGACACGGCGGCATAGCTTTCGGTCAGCAGGACTCCGCCAGCCGACTTCAGCCCGCTGAGGACCCACATCCCGAAGAAGCCGACCAGTAGCATCGCAAAGGCGACGGGAGTGCGAAAGGCCATCAGCACGAACAGCGCGCCGATCCCGGTCAGGCCGACGATGACTTCATTCATCTTGCGGACCCTCCCTCAGGATCAGGACAAGCTGGCCGATCAGCACCAGAACGCACAGGGCCATGCCCAGCGACAGGATCGCGTAAAAGGGCCAGATCGGCAGCGACAGCATGTTGGTCGCGTCGCCGTATTTCAGCGCATCCAGCGCCTTCAGCGCCGCCCGCAAGACGAGCACCGCCAGAACGAAAGCCGACAGCGCCCGCGACAGCACGTCGCCCGCGAACCGCCCGAACCGGCCGATGGCGCGGTCCAGCACATCAACCCGGACATGCGCGCCCTCGGCCGTGGCCCAGGGCAGGGCCAGCATGACGACGGCCACCGAATTCAGCTGGACGATTTCATTGATGCCAAGAATTGGCGTCGCGAAAAGGTAGCGCAGGACCACCCCGACCGAGATCAGCACCACCATGAACAGCAGGCTTATCCCGGCCGCCATGGCGAGGATAAGGTTGGCCCGGTCAATCGCTCTTGACCGGGCCGAAGCGGCCAGCGCCACTTACTTTGCCATCAGCGCGTCGATGACGGCTTGCGCATTACCGCCAGTTTCGGCGACCACGGCGGCCACGACCGGCGTGGACAGCGCATTGAAGGCGGCGGCTTCGTCGGCCGTAAGGGTGATCAGCTCCTTTCCCTCCATCGCGCCGAACTTTTCAATGCCCTTGGCGGCTTCGGTCAGCTGCACCTGGTTGCCCAGCACCGACACCTCTTGCCCAACTTTCAGCACGGCGGCCTGCTGATCGGCAGGAAGCGCGTCAAAGGCATCGCGGTTCATCATGATGAAGAACGGCGAAATCGTGGTGTCCATCCCAACCGTCAGGTGGTTCGCCACTTCGCCCAGCTTGAAGGCCATGGTGGCGGTGCCGTCGATCATCGCGCCGTCGATCACGCCGGTCTGCAGGGCGTTGTAGATCTCGGACACCGGCATCGAAACGGGCGAACCGCCCCAGGCTTCGACCATCAGGCCCGCATTGCGCGACGGCACGCGGATCTTGAGGCCCGCCACATCCGCGGGCGTCCGCACGGCCTTGTCACGGGTGTACAGCACGTTCTGCGCGCTGGACCACAGGCTGACCAGCTGGACCCGCTCATACTCGGGCTGGAACAGGGCGATGTTGTTCCAGATCGTCGCGGTGCCATCGGCTTCTGTGATGACGCCGGGCAGTTCGGTCAGCAGGGTGATGGGAAAGTTGGCGGCGGTATAGCCGGGCAGGCCGATGGCAAACTCTGTCACACCGTCCACCACGCGGGCATATTGATCCGCCGGGCCTGCGCCCAACTCGCCACCGTTGTAGACCTTGACGGTGACGGCTCCGCCGGTCGCCTCTGCCACCATGGCGGCGAAGGGGTCGAAGGCGCCCGCAACGTAAGGGTGGGTCGGCGCCATGAAGTTGGCGAACTTCAGCTCGTCGGCCTGAGCAGCGACGGTGGTCAGGGCAAGGCCAAGGGCCGCGCCAGCAAGGCGTTTCATCACAGACATGTCGCATCCTCCTTCAGTGCCCGGCGCAAACTCTGCGGCTCCGGGCGGTTTCATGGCTCCGAAAGCGATGCGGGTCACGAAGAAGCCCAAGCTGGCTTTGGCGACCTTTTCAGCGATGCTGCCGGATTGACGGGCCTCCGTTCCCGTCCTGCGATGGTTTTCACGCCTTGCGCCCGGGTTTGCCATTCAGAAGAAGCCCGAAACGCATAAGATATGGCTATTGAGACTGCCGCCCCTCCTACCCGGCTGCGCGTGGCTGTTCCTGGGGCAAGTGTCTGACCTTATGCAGGTTTCCGTCAGATCGCGCTGGAGGTCACCGCTGCTGCCGTGTCACGCAATTCGGAAAGGAAGTCGGCCTGCGCGCGGGTGGGCAACCAGTTTTCCCGGAATGTCAGGCCGATGGGACGCCGGGTTTTGGCCAGATCGACCGGCACCTGCACCAGTGCGCCAAGCCCGATTTCCGCTTCGATCTGCAACTGCGAAATGCAGCCCAGATGGTCGGACAGGCGCAAAAGCTCGCGCATCAGGATCATGGAACCGGTTTCCACCAAAGACGGAGGCGGCCCGAACCGCGCCGCAAGATCATCAAAGGCGCGCCGGGTCGGGGTGCCCTCGGTGGCCACGACAATCGGGTAGTCGAAAAGCGCCTTCAGGCCGGGCTGATGGGTCGACAGGATCGGATGATCCTTGCGCGCCACGAACAGAAGGCCGTCATCAAAGAGACGTTCCTGCACGATGTCGCCGATCGGCGCGGGGTCACGCAGGGCACCGATCAGGAAATCCACCTCGCCACGGCGCAGGCCCGCCATCAGGTCATCATAGGGCCCGTCCAGTGCCTTGATGGGCAGCGTGGCACGGCGCTGGCGAAAGCGGGCAATGGCGCGGTGCAGAAGG
>JBGSVS010000561.1:0-23215 GCA_041752895.1 Tabrizicola sp. | reverse complement strand
GGCCCCTGGCGCGCGACCGGCACTTCAGTTCAGACCGAGATCATGGCTCCCGGACCCGTGACGCTTATCCTGGCCGTTAGCGGCAAGATCGCGCCGCGCGATCAGGTTCAGATCCGGTCGGCCGTGGCTGGCACCCTGCAGGAGGTCCTCGCAAGCGAAGGGACGGTCGTCATCAAGGGTGACGTTTTGGCCAGGCTTGACCCCAGCCAGCAAGAGGCCATCGTGCGGCAGGCGTCCTCGGCCCTGGGACAGGGGCGGATCCTGCAAGAGCAGGCGAAGATCGCCTATGCGAGGAACCTGGAACTGGGAAGCCTGGTCGCCCGATCAAGGCTGGAAGACAGCAAGCTTGCGGTCGAGGGGGCAGACCAGGATGTTGCGCGGCTGACGGCACTTCTGGATCAGGCAGCGATCCAACTCGGCCGGTTTACCCTGAAGGCCCCCATCGCTGGCACGATCACTGCCAGGTCGGTCGACCCGGGACAGCTGGTTGACACCGCGACCGTTCTTTTCACCCTGGCCGACACCAGCAAGCTTCTGGTCGAGACCGATGTCGACGAGGCCTATGCAACCCGTATTGCCGTCGGCCAGGAGGCCGTTCTGCAACTGGTGGGAAGCCGTGAGACGCTTGGCGCAAAGGTGGTCTTCGTGTCCCCGCGCGTCGATCCCCAGACGGGCGGCCTGGCGGTGAAACTTGCCCCGAACGTAGCCCCGCAAGCCCCTATCGGCTTGACCGTCACGGCCAATATCGTGGTCAGCCGCCAGGAGGCGTTGACCGTGCCGCGCACGGCGCTGCAGGGCGACGCGGTGTTCCGGCTGATCGACGGACACGCTGTGCTGACCCCGGTCAAGGTGACCGACTGGCCCGCCGCGCGGCTGATCGTGACCGAAGGTCTTGCCGCCGGTGACGTGGTGATTACGGACAGCACCGGGTTGACCGACGGGGCGGCTGCGGTGGTGGAAAAGCCCTGATGCTCTACGCGCTGAAGATCGCCAGCCGCTACCTGACCGCATCCAAGGCGCAGACCGCCCTTCTCGTGCTGGGCGTGGCCGTGGGTGTCTTCATCTTCATCTTCATGTCCGCCCTGATCGGGGGCCTTGCCGAATTCATCCTTTCGCGCACGGCAGGCGACCTCAGCCACGTCACCATCGAGGCCGACGAGGCCACGCCCGCCTTGCTTTTATCCCCGGAAGGCACGGTGCTTCTGGTGCAAGAGACAGACAGCGAGACCGCCCAACTGCGCGAGGCAACAAGCTTCATCCCGCTGCTCGAAGCCCTTCCCGAAGTGAGGGCCGTCTCGCCCCAGATCAGCGGTGCCGGGTTCGTGCGGCGCGGGGGGCAGGTTGCGCAGGTGTCGATCACCGGGCTGGAGGCAGGACGCGAGTCGGCGATCCTGGACCTTGATGGCTACATGGTCGAGGGCAGCGCCCGGCTGCAATCCGGGGCAGTTCTCTTGGGACGAACGCTGGTTGACGATCTGGGGCTGGCTTTGGGCCAGACGCTTATTCTGCAATCCTCCGAAGGGGTCGAGGTGGCATTGACGCTAAGCGGGATCTACCAGATCGGCTCGGGTGGCGGCCCCGACCGGCGCATGGCCTATGTCAGCCTGCCGACGGCGCGGACGCTGTTTGCGATGCCGCAAGGGGTCAGCCGGATCGAGATCAAGCTTTACGACCTTTATGCCGCCGATGCTGTGACACTGCGGGTCGAAGGGCTGACCGGCCTGCCCGCCAAGTCCTGGACCGAAGACGGCGCACAACTGCTTGAGGCGTTGCGGGCACAGGCGCAGACCGGTTATTTCCTCAAGACCTTCGCCATGATCACCATCGTCATTGGCGTTGCCTCTGCGCTTCTTTTGTCCACCTATAGGCGAAGGCCCGAGATCGGGATCATGCGCGCAATGGGGGCTTCGCGGCTGTTCGTCGTCGGGGTCTTCGTGACGCAAGGCGCGCTGATCGGAGTGATGGGCGGTCTGTCGGGGGCTCTGATCGGTTATCTGGCGCTGCTGCCGTTTCCGACCCGCGATGCCTTCCGGTCGGGCACCCTGCCGATGGACATCACCCAAGGCTCTTACGGGCTTGCCGTCACTCTTACCGTGATCGGGGCGATCCTTGCCTCGATCCTGCCCGCGCGGGCGGCGGCACGGGTCGATCCGGTCACGGCAATCGGGCAATGAGCCTTCTGACCGTCACCGATCTGGTCAAAACCTTTGGCGAGGGCGACACCGCGACGCGGGTCCTGCGCGGGCTGAACCTGACGCTTGAGAAAGGGCAGATGGTGGCGCTGCTTGGCCCATCAGGATCTGGGAAAAGCACCCTTCTCACCATTCTTGGCACCTTGATGCAGCCGACCTCGGGCGGGCATGTGATGCTGGACGTGGACCTGACCCGGGCCACGGATGCCGAGCTGACCCAGTTCCGCAACCGCCACATTGGCTTTGTCTTCCAGTTCCACAACCTTTTGCCCGACTTCACCGCGCTGGAAAATGTGGTCTTCCCCACGGCCATCCGCGAAGGCCGCGAGACTGCCGCCGCCCGCACGCGCGGCGCGGACCTCTTGACCCGCATGGGCCTGGCCGAGCGGATCAACTACCCCTCGGCCAACCTGTCCGGCGGGCAGAAGCAGCGGGTGGCGGTTGCGCGCGCCCTGATGAACGCGCCTGAACTGGTGCTTGCGGACGAGCCGACCGGCAACCTTGACCGCGAGTCGGCGCTGCAGGTGATGGACCTGATCGGCCAGATCAACCGGGACGAGGGCACGACCTTCCTGATCTCGACCCATGACGAGAAGATCGCCGCGACCTGCCCACGCCAGCTTGTCGTCGGCGACGGCGTGGTGACCGGTTAGCGCAGGTCCGACGTCACCTTGTGCAAGGTTTCTGCGGCAGCCTCGTCGCGCGCGACAAGCGCCTCCAGTTCGGCTTCGGTGACCGGGAACATTTCGGCGCGCCCCGGGTTCGCCGGACCCCCACCAACGATCAGATAGCCGGAGATGCGCCGGTAGGCGCTGAACGTCAGTCCCTCCAGGCGCTCTTCCTCGGTCACAAGCACATAGTCCCCGGCGGGAACCGTTCGGACATCATGTGGCAGGGTGAACGCACGGCGAAAGGTCACCGTCGTTCGTGTCGATCTGATTTCCATAATGGCCTCCATCTGCCTTCTGCCAGGTCTTCAGGGTGACGGGCGGTCGCTTGGCCCGCATCGTGGACGCACCACCCGTCCGGCTTGCGCCGAACGGGGGAACGTTCCGCATCGACAAGGGGTTATTGGCCGATGCGGATGTGATTTTCGACCCGCGCGGTGCCCGGGGCAGCCCAGGCAGTTTGAACCGCAAGCGCCCTGTCGCGCAGGGTCTCGGCTTTGCCCGACAGCGTCACGATGCCGCCCGAGGCCGCGACATGGACCGTATCGGCGGCAAACCAGCCGCGATTAAGCGCGCGGCGGATGTCGTCGGCGATCCGGTTCGGGTTGGCGGGCTTGGCGGGAACAGGGATGCCGATCTCATTGGCAATGGCTGTCACGCCCCAGAGCGATTGAACGGCCGCTTCCGCCGCTTGTCGCTGAAACTGGTGTGGGACGGTTCCGCTTAGGGTCACGCAGCCGTCCTGCACCTGCACCATGATCGCACCGGGAGGGATCGCTGCGTCCCAGTCCAGCCGATTCACCGCGGCAGCGGCAATCTCTTCATCCCTGCGTTGGTGGTCCTGGGGCAAGCGCACCTCAAGCCCTTCGGCAATGCCCTTCACGCCATGAACCCGGCCGACCGCGACTTCGGCCGCGTGCTTCTGCCAGTAGCTTTCGACATGACCGCTTAACGTCACGACACCGTCGCGCGTGGTTACGCCGATGTGGTCCGCGTCCAGCATCGGTTCCCAGGCCAGTTCGGCCAGGACATCGGCTTTTACCGCATGATCCGGGTTTTGCATTTTCATCCTTTCAGGGCGGGCACACTGCCGCCAGATTTTGAAAGCTGCGAGGTGGCGGGCCTCGGGGTCGGGACGGCAGAAGCGGCCGCCGCGACGGTCCAGTCCGTCATCGTGCAACGCCAATACAAGCTGCGCTGTCCGTCGATCACCCAGGCGACCTGGGCCGAGAAGGGGACCGTTCGACCGTGCTGCAGGCGGTAGTCTGAGAACTCACCTTCCCAGGGTGTTGGCAGCACTGGCGCGGTAGCCGAGCGCGGGCGATCTTCTGCCCGGACGCTGCCGATGTGGCCGTCGGTGTCCAGCGCGAACACCACCTCGGCGCGTGCATCACCCGCTCCGGTTGCGACCGCGAGGCGATTCCTGTCGATCTGGCGCCAGTCCAGCGCCGGATTGTGCAGCATAGCGTCGGGGACATAGGGAAGCTCGGCGAGGTAGCGCTGCGTCTCGCCCTTGGTGAGCGCCGCAGAAGACCGGGAACGCACCACCGGAAAGACGCCAAACGCGGTCACGTCCAGTCTGCCTTCCCCGGCGGCGAGGGCATCCACGACGGTCAGGAAGCCAAATGGCCAGAACCGGGCGCGCCAGGCAAAGGCGCAGGTGGTGACCTGCAGGGTCTGGGTGGCGTCAAACGGCAACCAGGCATCGCGATCGAGCCTCAGCTTCATGCTGCCTGACTGACCAAGCGTCACCGGACCGACGACCCGCGCCGGGCTCGCGCCAAGACGCAGGGCAAGGTCACGGGCAGCGGGGATTAGCGTCACTGGCTGTCCTTCCCCGGGCTGGTTGCCGAAACACGCTCTGCCTCGTGCTTGTCGGCCATCGCCTTCGTCGCTTCGACCAGTCGGTCGCCGTGCTCGGGCGAAGACCAAATGGTAAAGGGCCGCAATCGGCGCTTGCCGGTGTTGATCAGATTGCGCCGCATGCCTTCGGCCACAGGGCGCAAAGTGCGGTTCCCCTCGGTCAAGGCTTCGATCGGACCAACATGGCCAAGCATCTGCGCTCTCCTCGTTCCGTCCGCCGCACCTTGCCGAAGGCGCTGCGGGTTGGCGCTGATCGATGTTAGACCCGGGTCGATTTCTAGCCTCCGAGAAAGCAAGTGCCGACTGGCTGATGCAGATTAGGGCGTCGGTTGGGGATTTCGGGCATGAAGAGACAGGGCAGAAGCAACAGGCCCGGCCACTGGTGACCTTTGCCGACCCTGTCGCGTGGGCGCCGCCCTACCGCAAATGCAAGAGGACTGAACGTTGTCTCTGAACGCCTTTATCTCGACCGCAGCTGAGATTGCATCAGTGAAGGCCGCTTGGGACAAGGCTCCGTCAGGCCCGAAAAAGGACGCAGCACTGGGTGCGCTCCGTCTTGCCGAAACGGCACAGATCGAACATCGCGAGGCTGATTGCCTTCAGGCCCTATCTGCCGCGAAAGATGCGCTGGAAACGAAGGGCTGATGGTCCAAGGCTGCGCCCGGTGGTAAGTCAACCGGCGCCTACTGCAGAAGCGGCCCCTCGTGGTCCAGGTAGGTGCGGTCGAAGCCCGCAAAGTCGACCAGGGACTCGTAGTTGTCGAAGACGACCCGGCCTTTCTGGAAGGTCACCATACCCTCTTCGCGCAGTTCGCGCAGCACGCGGTTCACGTGGACCGCACTTAGGCCCAGAACATCGGCCAACAGATACTGGGACAGCGGGCAAAGGTATCCCTTTCGGTCCCCGAGGCCCACCAGTCGCAGTCGCGCGCCCAGTTCCAGAAGAAAGTGTGCCATCCTTTCAGTCGCAGACCGGCGTCCAAGATTTACCAGATGCTCAACCACCATCGCCTCGTCCCTTGATGCGGCCCAGAGCACTGCCGTGGCCAGTCGCGGCGTCTTTGAGAACGCCAGCAAGAGGTCTTGCTGCTTCACCTCGGATGCGTGGACCAGGGTGATCGGCTCGACATTGTGGTCCGATGTTCGGAACAGCACCGACCGAAGGCCCAGAAAGTCGCCGGGAATCTGGATGCCCACGATCTGACGCGATCCGCTTGGCAGGATCTTGTAGGAACAGGCCCAGCCCGAAGCGACGACATATGCACTTTGGTCAGTCTGGCCCTGAAAGATCATGTCCACGCCCGCCGCAAATCGACGGCGTCGGCGATAGAGGTCCGACATCACCGACAGGTCCGCGTCCGACAGCCTGACAAATGCTGACAGCTTCCGGGCAAACGGACTGTCCTTGATCGCAGTCGAAGGGCCGCCAGCGGTCATTCTAACCCTCAAGGAGACATTCCCAGCTTGGGACGCCCCATGGTCGTTGTTCCGCAACAGATGTGACAGACGGCTGATCCAGATCAGTCTGGTTGCCAGATTTCCTGCAAGGGTTGCCTAAACCGCGCCCAAGAACGGCTCGATGCGCTCATCATGACAGAAACCATGCAGAAAGTCGAAACCCGATGGCCGATATTCCCGACGTGGCAGGCATTGCTGCTCTTGCCATCTGCGAGTCGCTTCTGTTGGCGTTGAACGACCGCAATATCCTTCCCGAACGCGAGATCGTCGGCATTCTGAAAGACGCTGCCACTGCGCATTCCTCCCCCCCGGCGGGCGGCGATCCCGCAATGCACACGGCAGTAGCCTTGATGATCAACAAGATCATCGATGGCGGCAACTCGGTCCGCCGACGGTAGAGGCCGGAAACGGCCGTCAAAGCCTGCCGGTCAGGACCATGATCAGCAGGACAAGGATGATCAAGCCAAGGGCACCGCTGGGAATGTAGCCCCAGGATGCGCTGTGCCGCCATGTTGGCAACGCCCCGACGAGCAGTAGAACAAGCACGATGATCAGCAGGTTGCTCAGCATCGAAAGGGCCTTCTTCAAGGGGATCGGATCGCTTTTGACTGTCCTGTGAGACACGTCTCAAAGTGCGAGAAGTCTCGCCAACGCCTAGCGGCGGAGCCTAGCGTGCCAAAGCCGGACCCTCGCGGCACTAACCTGCGACAGTGTCGGGAAACCTACCCCATACTGATCCAGGGCAGCGTTGAAACCGGTGGTTCGTGTCATGCCGGGCCAAGCGTTCATTCAGGGCGTTTTCACCTTTGAAAGGTAGATCCCATGACACACGCTTCCCTGGCTGTCGGTGCAGCCATCAGCTTCCTGCTTCTCGGCGCGACTGACGGAGTCGCACAAACAGTCCTGACGGGCATCGACTCGGTTGATGACCGCATTGATGACATCGACCGGGAAGCTCAGCTTGACCTGGAACGGGGCAATGATGCGTTTCGATACGGTTCCCCTGAGTATCGAGAGGGCGTCTCGGGCAGCGCCTCGTTGGGCTATTCCGGCAAGACCGGCACCACGGATTCCAGCGAGTTCAGCATGGGCGCGCGTCTTCGTTTCGCCAATGGCCCGATGATTCAGACCCTGGGCGTGGTGGTGGACTTCGCCGAGTCTGGGTCCGTCAAGACCAAGGAGGACCTTTTCGCAATCTATGACGCGAACTACTACTTCGATGAGGCTTTCTACGGCTTTGCCTTGGGCCGGATTAAATTCGACGGGCTCGCCGAAACTGCCGGTGCGGTGAGGAAGGACGCCTTCATCGGTGTCGGTCCGGGCTACCGCATCATCAATACGCAGGATCTCAGCTGGCGGCTTCAAGCGGGTATCGGGGTAAGCTACCTGGAGAACGGACTAGGCGCATCCGAGACCGAAACCGGCTACATCGCTTCATCGCGCCTCTTCTGGCGCCTGAACGAAGCCCTTTTTGCGACCAATGATACCGATGTCCTGAAATCCGACAGCGCGCTTCGCGTGAACAACGACCTCGGGTTCAATGTGAAGATGACGGACATGTTCGCCACGCGCGTCAGCTACTTGTCTGAATACAACGATGCGCGCGTGGTCAAGACCGAGAACAAGCTGGGTGTTTCGCTGGTCTACTCGTTCTGACGGCAAATTCCGGGGCTAGAGCGGGGCGGGGGAAATCCGCTCCGCTCTGCTTTTGCAGATTGGGCGCGGGCCAACGGCAGTGCGTCCCGTCACGACGATTGTCGAACCGAAAATCATGGGGAAGAGGTGCGGAAAAGCGCTTTCGGCAACATGATCGTGCAAGAGCTGAGCATCACGTCGCCCGTCCGTACTTATCGTGTTAATGCGAGCCGTTCGATATGCTCTTGAAGAATGTGCGCGTCATCCGTGACGATTGATCGACGACCAAGCCGATTTGCACGATTGGAGGAGCCGTAGCGCGCCGTCGATCGGGGCAAGCCCTTCACGGACCTGTCCCCTGGTCGAACCAAGCCGACGAAATTGCGATACCGGGAAGACTGCCCCTTGCCCGCCGGCATGGATTGGGAGCGGTCGGCAATCACGGCAATTCGCGATCTCATGCGCCAATTGTTGAGTTTGCCTGCTTTCCGCCCGCAGCAGCGACTTCGTGCCTTGCGCCTGGTCTGTTGTCAGCGTCGACAAGACCGACGAAGGGCGGGCCGGGTAGATAGGAGGTAGTCCCATATCTGTCGGAGGGGATCGCCCTGTAACCATCCCGCCGACCGGCCCCTTGCGGAAACTGGGCCTCCATCGGTTCAGGGCCGGCCACACTACACCGGACGCCGTCATGCTGCCGAGCATGTTCTTATGCCATTCGCAAACCATGGCAGCGTTGTCGCAGCATTCAGCCCAATGGAAGACGAGGGGTTTGTTTGTTTCCAATGGAAGGCGAATTCGCATTGGCCGCACACCTCAAGCGAATGGTTGGTTTCAATCCACCTCGTCTCACGGCAAACCTGACCTTCGCAAAGTCCATTCTTGGGCCTAAATGAACACAACCGGTCGATCATCGGCCAACCACTTGGTTTCGGAGCGTTCTCTCATGCCTGGCCCTGTTCCCTCGGCGCCGCCAATTCAGGCCGAGATGGCGAAAGGCAAGGTCTCGCTTCTTACATTCCTCAGGCAGGCCGGACGAAACCTGTTGTCGGTCATCCCCGAGGAGACCAAAAGCAAACGCTATGTCCGTGGTCCCGCGCGGCTGCACTATGTCTGCGATCCAGCGATCATCACCGCGATCTTGGTCGAGCATCCGGAGACCTTTCCGAAATCGCAGGTCACCAAGAACATACTCGGATCGGCCATCGGCAACGGCATGATCCTGTCAGAGGGGCCGGTCTGGAAAGCCCAGCGCCGCCGCTATGCGCCGCTTTTTGCCGCGCGCAACCTTCCGGTCCTTGCCCGGCATTTTGCCCACACCGGGCGCAACCTTGCCAGTCGGTTGTCAGAGGCGCAGGGCGAGACCGACATTGTGCAACTTGCGCAAGAAGCGACGCTGGGTGACATCTCTCGCGTGATGTTCTCGGGCTCCAAGGACGTCGATGCCGAAGCCGTCCGGACCGGACTTAAGCGCTACACCGAACACGTCGCCGACATGTCCTTTTTCGATCTCCTTGGCCTTCCGACCTGGGTCCCTCGCCTCAAGTGGCTGAAAAGCAAAGCGCCGGTGACTGACATGCGCAACCTTGCGCGCCGTGTGATCACCAATCGTCAAGCCGTCCAGAGAGAAGAGCCCGAGGACTTCCTTGACCTCATGGTGGCCGCGCTGACAACCGATGGCGAAGACATCGAAACCACGGTCGACAACCTTTTGACCTTCGTCGTGGCAGGGCACGAGACCGCCGCCAATACACTGGCCTGGGCGCTTTACCTGCTGGCGCTTCATCCCGACGTTCAACGTGACCTGCGCCAGGAGATCCGTACACTTTGTCCTGTTGGGCCGATCACCTTCGAGGCGACCCAGAAAATGGAGCGCCTGAACGCCCATGTAAGCGAGACGCTGCGCCTTTATCCGGCCGCGGCCTTCTTCGCACGCGATGCGGCAACGGATATCACGCTTGGCGACATTCCCTTCCGGAAGGGTGACGCCATCTACTTCCCGATCTACGCGCTACACCGGCACCAGACGCTTTGGGACGCCCCGGATGCCTATCAGGCGGACCGCTTCTTGAAGACCCAACCCGAGCGCGGTCAGTATCTTCCCTTTGGTGATGGTCCAAGGGTTTGCATCGGCGCGCAATACGCCCGCACGGAAATCATGGTTCTGCTCGCTTCGCTGCTGCGAGACGTCGAATTTGCCATTGGGTCGGGCACCATTCCGCGCCCGGTGGTGACCATCACCATGCACCCCGACGGGCCGCTGTTTCTGAAAGCCTCCAAGGTACAGGGCGCGCCGACATGACGCCGCTCAAGGTGCTGCGCTCAGTCACCCGCCGCCATGTTCGGCTGGACATCGTCAGCGGTCCGCACCGGATCAACATCTTTGATCGCCCTGGCCTGTCGCTTGCCAAAGCCGAACAGGATGCGCTGCGGGAAAAGGTCTCCGCTTTGGCCTTGAAGGTCGAACCGCGCGGGGCACTTGATTACGGCGTCTTCCTTGACGACCTGGAAATCTGGAAGAACATCACCCTGACGCTGGTCTATGACCGAGAGACGGGCGCGCTGATTGCCTTCAACGCCCTGCGCTGGATCGACATCGACCGCAGCGGGGCCGAGCCTCCGGTCCTGCATCTTGGCCTTGCCATGGTAGACCCAGACTTTCAGTCACGCGGCGTCTCGTGGATCCTTTACGGCTTGACGGTGGTGCTGCTTTTCATGCGTGCGGGCCTGCGTCCGTTGCGGATCAGCAGCGTCTCGCAGGTGCCAGCCGTCATCGGGCGGGTCGCGCAGTCTTTCGCGGACGTCTATCCCGATGGCAGGACCGCAAGGCCAGGCTACCGCCACCTGCGCATCGCCCGCGCGATCATGAAGGGCCACCGCGATGCCTTTGGCGTCGGCGATGACGCCTGGTTCGAAGAGGACCACTTCATCATCCGAAATGCGTACACCGGCGGTTCGGATGCGATGAAAAAGCAGTTCGACGCTGCCGCTCACCACCGTGACGACTATGTCAACGCGTTCTGCCGGACCCATCTCGACTATGCGCGAGGCGATGATTTCCTGCAGATCGGTGTGATGGACCTGCCGACCGCCCGCGGATACCTGATGAAGGACGTGCCAAAAGGGTCCCGGCGTGCGGTCACGATGGCCGCAGTTTTCCTGCTGGTGCAGAACTGGATCGTCCCGATTGCCGCCTGGCTTGACGGGTCCAGACGCTGGAACGGGCTTGAGCCCAGACGGAGCGACCGCGATGTTCAGCTATGACGAATTCACCAAGCGCAACATCGGCTTCGTCACGTTGGACCAGCAAGCCCGACTGAGGGCCGCGCATGTCTTTGTCTGCGGCTGTGGCGGCATGGGCGGAGCCACGATCCTTGCCCTGGCGCGGGCGGGCATCGGTCGGCTGACGATCTGCGACATTGACACGTTCGAGGTTTCGAACCTGAACCGCCAGGTCTTTGCCTGGACCGACACGGTTGGACGCCACAAGGCCGAAGCGACGGCCGACCAACTGCGTCGCATCAACCCCGAGATCACCGTCGAGGTCCTTAAGGACGACTGGCCCCAGCATGTGCCGCGCATCCTGAAAACCGCGTCGGTTGTGGTGAACGGCACCGACGACCTGGGCGCATCGCTGCTGCTGTATCGTTCGGCGCGCAAGGCCGGGCTGCCTGTGATCGACAGCTACGCCTCGCCCCTGCCCTCGGTCTACGTGACGCGGCCAACTGATCCCACTCCGGAGGAACGCCTGGGCTATCCCACCATTGGCATTGGCTGGGACCATTTGACGGCGGAGGCCCGCGCCAAGGCTTTTCAGGCCGAGGCGGTCTACGTGATGACCCACAGCTCCTCCGCCGCGCACATCGATCTTGATGCCGTGGGTGAGGTGGTCGCGGGAAAGCGCAGCCGCATGTCCTTTGCTCCTATGGTCATCACGTCGGGCATGCTGATCGCTTATGAGGCGCTGGCGATCATCACGGGAACGGCGACAGCGACCGACTGCCGGGGCTGGTTCTTCAATCCCTACCGGGGACGGGTCGAGCGTCCGCGCAACCCGGTGGTGGCGATGATCGTGCGCCGGATCGTGCTGCGACAGCTTGCGAAGATGACGGCGACATGACCGGCCCGCTGATCGCCGATTGCCTGATTTCGCTTCTGGCGGCTCTGGCCCTATTTGGCCTGCGCGTTCGGTTGCGTCAGACTGCGATTTCTCAACGCCTGCGCACGACCTTGCGGTTCGCGACACTGGTCTGGAGCCTGCTTTACCTTCTGCGCATTCCAGCCTGGCTGACCGACAGCGTGCTTGCCGGTAGGCTCGTGCTGGTCGCGGCCAGTCTGATCCCGATCTCGCTTCTTCTCGTCACCGAGGCCGCGATGCGCAGGCATGCCCCCGCGCGGGTGAAATACGGTCTTCTGCTCCTGACCCCGGCATTCGCGGTTGCGGCCCTGGTCCTGCCGGTCTCGGCCTATCCCTTCTATCTGCCCGCCCTCCTTGCGTTTCAACTGGCAGCCCTCGTCGAGGGCGCGCTGATGCTTTGGCGCGTCCCGCCCGGTCACGGCAGTGAAGAGCGTCGGGTGCTGCGGCTTTTTGCCGGGATCGTTGTGGTGGCCCTGCCGCTGGTCATCACCGATTTCGGGTTTGTCGGGGCCCATCTGCCACTTCGCATGTCGGCACTTGCGATGCTGGCCGGAACCTGGCTGGCGATTGCGTCCAGCACCTGGGTCACCACACCGGGGCGGGCCTTGCTTGGGCTTTCGGGCTTTGTCGCCCTGGCGCTTGCCGGCGGAGTGGCACTTGGTCTTGCCACCGGACCGCTGACCTTCGACAGCCTTCTGGTCCCCACCGCCACCATTCTTGCCATCCTGTTCTTTGCCGCCGCCACCGCTGGCGTGATACGCCTGTCGCGCGGCGAGATTGCCGATCAGCTGGTTGCTCTTCTTGCGCGCCCCCACACAACTTTCACAGTTGAGGCGATCATGACGACCCTCGCACCTTACAATCCGCGCCTCCTGACGACGTCTGATCCGGTCGAGACGGACCTGCCGCGTCTGGCCCAGCTTCTGGCGCCCCAGCCGGTCTGGCCCCTGCCGGGGGACCAGATCGACCCTGACCGGTCGGATGAGCTTGGTGATATTACCCGTGCGAACGCCTGCTCGCACCTTCTGGCGCTGCGCACCGACCCGCCTGAGGTCCTTGCCCTCACGCTTAGCGCCCTGCAGTCCAACGCCCGGATAGGGTCATTGCTTTGCGCCATAGCACTACGCCACCAGACCGGAGGGCAGACATGAGGCCAGAGATACGACAGGGCGACTTCGAGGCGTTCTTCCAGGTCCCGTTCGAGATCTACCGGAATACGCCCTATGTCTCGCCCCTGAAGTCCGATCTGCGACGCTTTCTGTCCAGCGAAAAGAACCCGCTTTTCCAGGGGCCTGACGATATTGCCATCTTCACGGCGCATCGGGCCGGCCGCGCCATTGGCCGGATCACCGCGCATGTCCACCGTGCGTCGAACGAACGACATCAGGAAAACACCGCCCTGTTCGGCTATTTCGACTGTGCGGACGATGCCGAGGCCGCCCAGGCCCTGCTGCAGTCCGCCGAAAGCTGGGCGCGCGCACGAGGCTTCTCCCAACTGCGCGGCAATTTCAACCTGACCGCGATGCAGATGGTGGGCGTCGTCACCGATGGCTTCGACAATACTGTGGCTTCCGATTGCATGTGGAGCCCGCCCCATCTTGCCCGGCACCTCGAAGCCAACGGGTACGAGCGCTACTTTCCGATGACCACCCATCAGCTTGATCTGATCGAATGGAGTGCACGGGCCAGCAGCCCCGTGCCCGTTCCGCCGGGCCTTGTCCCCGCCCCTGTGACGCGCAAGACGCTGTCGGACAGGATCCATGACGCACGGGACATCCTGAACACAAGTTTCGACAGCAATCCGATGTTCGTTCCGGTCAGCCGCGAAGAGTATGACTTTCAGGCCAAGGACTTGAAGTGGATCGTCGACACCCGCTTGTCGGTCATACTGCACGATGAAACGGGCACACCGGCGGCCGCACTGCTGTGCATTCCCGACCTCGCCCCACTTTTGCAGGCGACGCGGTCGCGGCTGGGACTTGCCACGCCCTGGCACTTTCTGCGCCACCGACTGACCAACCGGCGGGCTGTCATCATCTACTACGGCACCCATCCCAACTGGCACGGCAAGGGGGCCGCGCCCTACATGGTCGATGCGACGTCTCGCGCCGCCCTTGCCGCGGGCTACACCCAGATTTCCGGAACCTGGATCGCCGACGTGAACGGCGCAAGCCTCCGTCAGATGGAGCGCGTCGGTGCCAGACCAGCCCAACGGCTTCACCTTTTCCGGAAGTCGCTATGACCCAGTTCACCAAAGCGCTGTTTGAAGCCTGTGTTGCCGAAAGCATGCTGTCGCCTTCGGTCCACAATACCCAGCCCGCGCGTTGGCGCCTGGCCAGCGATGATACGATCGAGCTGTCCTGCGATCCACGCGCAGCCGTGCCGGTCGCCGACCCGTCGGGCCATGATCTCCTTCTCAGCTGCGGCACGGCACTTGAGGGTATGTGCATCGTGCTGTCGCATCACAAACTGGCCGCCGAGGTGGAACTTCTTGGCGACAGGATCGACGGGACGACCCTTGCGCGCGTCCGGATCGGCGGTCCGGGCATGCCTGATCCCCTGTGCGATGCCGTCGCCAAACGCTTTACCTGCCGAGCGGGCTTTGCTCCGTTCATCCCTGCAGATGTAGACCTCCTTCAGACTTGGGCCGCGGGCCAAGCCCACGTTCATCTCATTACCGGACGCGAGCGCATCCAGGAGATTGCTGCAGTTAACGACGCATTGTCTGCGGATGTCTTTCGCGATCCCGCATTCCGGGAGGAGTTGCTGCGCTGGTGTCGCCTTAGCCCCAGCCACCCTCGCTGGGCACATGATGGACTGAACGCGGAGTCGATGAGTCTCAGCGCTCTTGAGGCCAGAGTGATGCCGCTTGCACTTAGCCGGCCCATCTTCGGTCTGCTGAAGTTTGTCGGCATGGACAAGCTCTTGTCGGCCGAGCGCACGAAAACGGAAACGGCGGCGGCTGTCGTGTTCCTGTCCGTCCCGGCTGCGGCATCTCCGGTCCTGGCTGGACGCAGTCACTATCGGATGTGCCTGTCGCTGGCCCAGATCGGCTTTTCGACCTGGCCGATGTCCGTGCTGGTCGATCAGAAAACGGCCCAGGACGCTTTCAGCCGGGAATTCAACCTGGCGAAGTCAGATCGGCTGGTGTCATGCCTGCGTGTCGGGCGTGCGCCATCGCCCCAACCAAGTCGGGCGCGCCGACCGATATCCGAGGTGACCGGATAGCAACCCAGACTCACGCATTCCTCGAGTGAGGCGGACCATGGGAGATGGCTGTTCGCTGAGGTCAGGATGCCGACACTTCAGGGGAGCAGGTCAGCCTTAACGCAGCTTACGTAGGAACTCCGCGCAGTCTGCATCGACTGCGCGCCGCCATAGCCGATCAGCCGCCTGCGCTGACCGAAGAGAGTTCGTCCCGCTTGCGGTTGCCACCGATATCTTTCAGCGGGTCGATCAGAAGGACCGTGGCACCGGGTTTCCGCTGGCGGAAGCCAAGGGCGGCAGGCCCGTGCCCCCGGGCGTCAGCCGTCGATCCGGGCACCCATAATGGCGATGGCCTGCTGGTAGACCGTGGCCGCGTTCCATTGCTTGATCACAGCAAAGTTCGGCTCGCCTTCCTGATAGCCCTTCCCGGGCTTCCAGCCCTTCTGGCGCAGATAGTTCGCGGTCGAGGCCAGCGCGTCGGCCGAGTTGTTGAAGTCGACCGCGCCGTCACCGTTGCCGTCGACACCGTATTTCAACGCATTGCCCGGCAGGAACTGGGTGTGCCCAAGTTCGCCATGCTTGGCACCAATCGTCTTGGCCGAGATCATGCCGCGGTCGACCATCTTGAGCGCGCCGATCAGGTGCGGCCGGAAGAAATCGGAGCGGCGGCAGTCATAGGTCAGCGTGGCGATGGCCGAGACTACGTTCGAGTCCCCCATGAACCCGCCGAACCCGGTTTCCATGCCATGGATCGCGATCAGCACGCCCGCCGGGACGCCATAGGCGGCTTCGAGGCTTTGGTAAAACCCCGCATTCTTGGCCTTGCGGCCGCGGCCCTGCTGGACGATCGTGTCTGCCCCGCGCACGTTCAGAAACTTTTCCAGGCTGTATTTGAAGCTTTTCTGGTTGCGGTCGGCCCCGATCGTGGACTTGGAGTAGGAGGTCGACATCAGGGCGGCGATGCCGCGTTCGCCGACACCTTCGGCTTGGGCTTCGGCGGCCATCTCGGCTTTCCAGCCCTCGTACTGGCCACCGGTGTCGCTGCAACTTGCAGCATGGGCGGCGAGGGGAAGTGCACAAAGCATCAGGGCAATCGAAATACGGGGCAACAGCTTCACGTCAGGCACCTTTCCTGGGTATTTTCCATACCTTATTCAACGCGCGGCAACAATCAAGCACGGCGCCGTGATCGCGTATTACCTGTTGCTGACAAGTTGGTGAAGTGTCGGTCAGCATGGACGGGGGCATCGTTGTCGCCTCGGGTCTGTCCGTTGGTTCCCCGTTGAGGCGCAGACTGTCTGCTTCGGATCAGAAAAAGATCGTGCCGTTGTCCTGTGACGCGGTTTCCAAAGCAGCCTGCGGCATTGACGTGATCCTGCGGTCGGGCAGGACCGTGCGGAAAACTCCGCGTTCACTCTCTATAGGGCACATCGCAAAAAGCGTGTTCCAGCCTTGTGCCGGAAACCTGCCCCGAGGTCGGTTGGGGCACTGTCCGGGCGAGACGCGCCGATAGCTCTTTAAGCGCTACCCCGGCGGCGCAAAGCCGGTGCCACACGACAGTTGACCTTTTGTCGGCCCTCGCCCCGCATGAGTATGAGGTGGCGGAATGCGGGTGGCACAGGCCGGATCATCAAGTCCGGGTCGACTGCACGCTTCGCTTCGGACAGGTCGGAGCGGTTGATGTCCGTTCCAAGGATGCGCCATTCGAACGCGCCCCGGTGGGTTTCGCGGTCCCTTCCGATACCTTTGGTCTGACACTTTGGGTCGCGAAATCGACAAGTAGTCGCGCGTTACCGTTCGGGCGCGACGTCATACCGCATGACTGCCCCAAACATGGCATCGCACCGAAAGGTCAGCGGCCCCCGACACTTGCCTGCTGTCGCAGAGAAACCGTTTGACTCATCGGGACCACTCGGCCTCCATGGTCGGCAGGCGGACTCAGACAAGTTCCGCAAAACAATTAGGGAGTGTGAAGATGCAGTTGAAGCATGGCTTTACCCGTGCGGCAATGCTGGCCGTTCTGCTTGGCGGGACATCCGCGACCGCGTTGATGGCCGAGACGCCGGCCGATACGCTGGTGATCGCGGATGCCATCGACGACATCGTTTCCATCGATCCGCACGAAGCGTTCGAATTCTCGGGCGTGGATCTGAACAACAACGTCTACGATACGCTGATCGAGCTTGACCCGACCACACCGGACACCTTGGTGCCGGGCTTGGCCGAAAGCTGGTCGGTCGCTGATGACGGGATGACCTACACCTTCAAGATCAAGTCGGGCATCACCTTTTCCTCTGGCAACCCGCTGACCGCTGAGGATGCAGCAAGCAGCCTTCGCCGCGTGGTCAAGCTTAACAAGACACCGGCCTTCATCCTGACCCAGTTCGGTCTGACGCCGGAAAACGTTGACCAGATGATCACATTCGAGGGCGACACCGTCACCTTGAAGACCGACAAGGCCTATGCCCCGTCCTTCGTCTACAACTGCCTCACCGCGGGCGTTGCGAACATCGTCGACATGAAGACCGTTATGGCCAATGAAGTCGAGGGCGACATGGGCAACGCCTGGCTCAAGGCGAACTCTGCCGGGACCGGGGCTTATGTGCTGAAGTCGTTCAAGCCGAACGAAGGTTACGTGCTTGAAGCCCGCGCGGGCCACTGGCGCGGTGATGCGAAGATCAAGACCGTCTTCATGCAGCACATCCCCGAAGGCGCGACCCAGCGCCTGCTGCTGGAAAAGGGCGACATCGACATCGCCCGCGAGATGACCCCGACCGACATCGAGGGCATCTCGGGCAACGCCGACCTCAAGGTTCAGGGCGACGTGGGCGGCCAAGTCTACTATCTGGCGCTGAACCAGAAGAAAGAGGAACTGGCGAATCCGAAGGTCCAGGAAGCCATGCGCTGGGCCATCGACTACCAGGGCATGACCGACAGCATCCTCAAGGGCCAGTGGGTCGTGCACCAGAACTTCCTGCCCAAGGGCTTCCTCGGCGCGCTGGACGAAAACCCCTACGGCCTCGACATCGAAAAGGCCAAGGCGCTGATGGCCGAATCCGGCCTGACCCTGCCCATCGAGATCGGCTTCACCGTCCGCAACAACCAGGAACGGCTGGACATCGCCACCTCGATCCAGAACACGTTCGCCCAAGTCGGCATCAACCTCGTCATGGACGTGGGCGACGGCAAGCAGGGGCTCGAAACCTACCGGGGCCGCAAGCATGACATCACGCTGCAGACCTGGGGGCCGGACTACCCCGATCCGCACACCAACGCCTCGACCTTCGCGCTGAACCCCGACAACTCGGACGAGGCGAACGCGACCGGCTACCTCGCCTGGCGCACTGCATGGGATCCGGGTGCCGAACTGAACGCCGAAACCAACGCTGCCGTCGAGGAAAAGGACAGCGCCAAGCGGGTCGAAATGTATGCCGATATCCAGCGCAAAGTCCGCGACAACTCGGCCTTCGTTCTCATGTTCCAGCAGGCGCGTCAGGACGCAATGCGGGCCAACGTGAACAACTTCTTTGCCGGCGGGGCGACTGACTCGAGTTCCTACTGGCTTATTACCAAGTAAGCGACAGGGGCCGCCGCCAGCCGGTGGCGGCCCCGTTCCGCGGATGACCGACACATCGGTTCCCAGTTCCGACAACCGCTTCCTGCGCCTTGCGCAGCAGATCGGGCTTGGCTTGCTTACGCTTGCCATCACCCTTCTGGGCCTTCTCCTCGTCACCTTCGTCATCGGCCGCGTCGTCCCCATCGACCCGGTCCTCAGCATCGTCGGCGAACGCGCGACCGAGGCGCAGATGCAGGCCGTCCGCGACCGGCTGGGCCTTGACTTGCCGATGTGGCAGCAGTTCTGGATCTACCTCCGAGATGCGGTGCAGGGCGACCTTGGCACCTCGATCCGCACCGGGGAACCCATCGCCTCGGAAGTCGCCCGCTACTTCCCCGCCACGCTGGAGCTTGCGACGCTGGGCACGATCTTCGGCACCCTCATCGGCGTCCCGGCCGGTGTCCTTGCCGCCACCCGCCCCGGCAGCATTGCCGACCAGATCGTCCGCGTCGTGGGCTTGATGGGCTATTCGATGCCGGTCTTCTGGCTGGGCCTGATCGGCTTGCTGGTCTTTTACGGCCAGCTCGACTGGGTCGCCGGACCGGGCCGCCTTGACCCGACCTACGACATGGTGATGGAGTTCACGCTGACCTCCTACACCGGGATGATCCTGATCGATGCTGCCTTGAACGGCGCCTGGGACGTGTTCGCCAACGCCATCAGTCACATCATCCTGCCCGCCGGACTTCTGGGTTACGTTTCAATGGCCTACATCAGCCGCATGACCCGCAGTTTCATGATGAATGAACTCGGCCAGGAATACATCACCACCGCCCGCGTCAAGGGAATGCCGGAATGGCGGGTGATCTGGGTCCATGCGATGAAGAACGTCCTTGTGCCGCTGATCACCGTCATCGCGCTGTCCTATGCATACCTTCTGGAAGGCTCGGTCCTGACCGAGACCATCTTTGCCTGGCCCGGCCTTGGTAGCTACATCACCGACGCGCTTTTCGCCGCCGACATGCCCGCCGTCCTTGGGGGCACTGTGGTCGTCGGTGTGGTCTTCGTCACGCTCAACATGCTTTCGGACATCATCTACCGCCTGGTAGACCCGAGAGCCCGGACATGAGTGCCTTGGCATGACCGGCTTGCGCGCCTGGTTGCAGGACCCTAGCCCGACCTCGCGCCGCCAAGCACGCCTCGGGCAAGCCTGGCTGGCCTGGCTGCGCATCAAGCGCAATCGGCTGGCAATGGCCGGGTTGATCATCGTCACGATCCTCCTCCTCGCCGCCGCTCTTGCCCCCTGGATTGCCCCGCACGACCCGTTCGTGCAGAATCTTGGCAACCGGCTGAAGCCCCCGGGCACGCCGGGCCACTGGCTTGGCACCGACGACTTCGGCCGCGATATCCTTTCCCGCATCATCCACGGCGCGCGGATCACACTGTACATCATCGCCCTGGTCGCGGTGACCGCCCCCGTCCTGGGCCTCCTCATCGGCACCGTCGCGGGCTATTTTGGCAGCTGGATCGATGCGGTCCTGATGCGGCTGACCGACATTTTCCTCGCCTTCCCGCGCCTGATCCTGGCGCTCGCCCTCGTCGCTGTCCTTGGCCCGGGGATCGAGAACGCCGTCCTCGCCATCGCGCTGACCGCCTGGCCGCCCTACGCCCGCGTGGCCCGGGCCGAGACGCTGACGATCCGCAATTCCGACTACATCGCCGCCGTCCGCCTGCAGGGCGCTGGGTCACCGAGGATCATCCTTGGCCATGTCGTGCCGATGTGTCTGCCCTCGGTCATCATCCGCGTCACGCTGGACATGGCCGGCGTGATCCTGATCGCGGCAGGGCTTGGCTTTCTTGGCCTTGGCGTGCAGCCGCCGCAGCCCGAATGGGGGCTGATGATCTCCTCCGGTCGGAAGTTCCTGTTCGAACAGTGGTGGGTCGCGACGATGCCGGGTCTGGCGATCTTCATCGTTTCGCTGGGCTTCAACCTCCTTGGCGACGGCCTTCGCGATGTCCTTGACCCGAAGAGCGCGCCGAAATGACCCTTCTTGACGTCCAGAACCTGCGCGTGACCTTTGACACCGAAACCGGCCCGGTCGAGGCAGTGCGCGGTGTGTCCTTCTCCTTGGGACGGGAACGGCTGGGGATCGTGGGAGAGTCCGGCTCGGGCAAGACGATGACCGGCCGCGCGGTCCTGCGCCTGATCCGCCCCCCGGGCCGGATCGAGGCCGACCGGATGTCCTTCGAAGGCCAGGACCTGATGCAGGCCTCGGAAACGGAAATGCGTGCGCTTCGCGGCAAGCGGATCGGCATGGTCATGCAGGACCCGAAATACAGCCTCAATCCGGTGATGACCGTTGGCGATCAGCTGACCGAGGGCCTGCGCCGCCGCGACGGTCTTGGCCGCCGGGATGCCGAGGCGAAGGCGCTTGCCGCACTGGAAGCTGTCCAGATCCGGGACCCGTCCCGCGTGATGGATGCCTACCCGCACGAGCTGTCCGGAGGCATGGGTCAGCGCGTGATGATCGCGATGATGCTGATCCCCGAACCCGACCTTCTGATCGCCGACGAACCCACTTCGGCGCTGGATGTCACCGTGCAGGCCGAAGTCCTGTCGATCCTCGACAACCTCGTCCGCGACCGGGGCATGGGACTGATCTTCATCAGCCACGACCTGCGCCTGGTTGCCCGCTTTTGTGACCGGGTGCTGGTGATGTACAAGGGGAAGGTCGTCGAAGAGCTTCAGGCCGACCATCTCCTTGACGCGCAGCATCCCTACACGCGCGGCCTTCTCAACTGCCTGCCCCGCATCGGCGGCCCGCGCGGCCCCTTGCCGACCCTAGACCGGACCGGAGCATGGGCCGAATGACCCTGATCGAGATCGACGCCCTCTCGGTCACCTTCCGCGCCAATGGCCGGGATGTCCGCGCCGTGCAGGACGTCAGCTTTGCCGTGGCCGAAGGCGAAAGCTTCGGTCTTGTCGGCGAAAGCGGGTCCGGCAAGTCCACCATCCTGCGTGCGATCTGCGGCATGGCGCCGGTGTCGGCGGGTACGATCCGGATCGGCGGCCAGCCTCTGCCGACGCCACGCAGCCCAGACTTCGCACGGCAGGTGCAAATGGTCTTCCAGGACCCCTACGCAAGCCTTCATCCACGTCACACCATCGACCGCACGCTTTCGGAACCGCTGGCAATCCACGGCATCCCCGGTGCGGACGACCGTGTTATCCGCGCCTTGCAAGACGTGGGTCTGCCGACCTCGTTCCGCTTTCGCTACCCGCACCAGCTGTCGGGCGGCCAGCGACAGCGCGTTGCCATCGCCCGCGCGCTGATGCTGGAACCGAAGATCCTCCTTCTGGACGAACCGACCAGCGCGCTTGACGCCAGCGTGCAGGCCGAGGTCCTGAACCTTCTGAACCGCCTGCGGGCCGAACGCGGCCTGACGTTCCTGATGGTCAGCCACGACCTTGCCGTGATCGACCACATGACCGACCGGATCCTGGTAATGAAGGATGGCCGCGCCGTCGAAGGCCTGTCGCGTGAGGATCTTGCCCAAGGGCGGATGACGACGGACTATGCCCGCAGCCTGCTGGCCGCCTCGGCAGACCGGATGCTGCAGGAACCTGCTGTCCGACCGGCCTGACACTACGCCCCCCTTGCGCTGCGCAACCCTTTGCGGCACCCCTTGATCATGTCCTCCTTCCTTTCCGTTGAAGCCTCGCTGACCGGCCGCCGCTGGCTTGGCCCCGATCCGACCCAGGACCGCCTGGCCGAAGCGATGGCGCAGACGACGCGGCTGTCCCTACCGCTTTGCCGCATCCTGACCGCGCGCGGCGTCGCGGGCGACACAGCCCTTGCCTATCTTTCCCCCGCGCTGCGTGACCTCCTTCCGGACCCGATGATCTTGAAGGACATGGGGCCTGCTGCCGACCGCCTGCTTGGCGCGGTGACCCGACGAGAACGGATTGCCATCTTTGCCGACTACGACGTCGACGGCGGTTCGTCCGCCGCGCTTCTCGTGATCTGGTTGCGCAACTTCGGCCTGTCGGCGACGCTTTATATCCCCGACCGCATCGACGAAGGCTATGGCCCGAACGTCCCGGCGATGGCGCAGCTTGCTGCCGCGCATGACCTGATCCTTTGCGTCGACTGCGGCACGCTCAGCTTTGAACCCATTGCCGCTGCCAAAGGGGCCGACGTGGTCATCCTCGACCACCACCTTGCCCTGGAAACCCTTCCCCCCGCCCTTGCCATCGTGAACCCGAACCGCCAGGACGAGGACGGCTCGCTTGCCCATCTCTGCGCCGCTGGGGTGGTCTTCCTGCTGCTGGTCGAGGCGAACCGACGCCTCAAGGCCGAGGGCAAACCGGGCCCTGACCTGATGGCGCTTCTTGATCTGGTGGCGTTGGCCACCGTCGCCGACGTCGCCCCGCTGACCGGGGTCAATCGCGCCTTCGTCCGCCAGGGCCTGAAGATCATGGCCCGCCGCGACCGCCCTGG
>JBGSVS010000560.1:0-5927 GCA_041752895.1 Tabrizicola sp. | reverse complement strand
CCTGGGCCTGCGCGATGTGGCGGCGCTGGCCCAGGTGCTGATTCTTGCGCGGCGGAGGGGCGAGGACCCGGGCAGCCCGGTGGCGCTGGAGGAATATCAGCGCTGGCGGCGGTTCGATGCGACGACACTGGCCCTGGGGATGGATACGGTCAACCGGCTGTTTTCCAGCGACAATCCGCTTCTCAGGCTGGGGCGCGACCTTGGGATGGGCGTGGTGAACGCCTTGCCGGGCCTGCGTCGCGGTTTCATGCGGCAGGCGGCTGGGCTGTCGGGCGAGCTTCCAAAACTTCTGACGGGTCGTCCGGTCTGACCCCTGTCACGGGCGCTTCGGGGGTCTCGGCTGCCGCCTTTGCCGCTGCTGCCTTCCGCACCTCGCGCATGTCAAGAAGGTGGAACAGCAACGGGTTCGCCAGGATCGAGATCATCGCCCCCGCCACCACTAGGTCGCGCGCTTCGGGCGGCACGATGTCCAGCGTGGCACCCATGCTGATCAGGATGAAGGAAAACTCACCGATCTGCGCCAGGCTTGCCGCGATGATCAGCGCCTTGTCCCGGTCATGCCCGAAGCCACGGACGATGTAGAAGGCCGCAACCGATTTCACGAAGAGGATGATCACCACCGTCCCGATCAACCCGATGGGAGAGCTGAGGATGACGCCCGGGTTGAACAGCATGCCAACCGACACGAAGAACAGCACGGCGAAGGCGTCGCGAAGGGGCAGCGTTTCGCGCATGGCCTGCTGCGAGAGGGTCGAGGACGACATCACCATCCCAGCGAAGAAGGCACCTAGCGCGAAGGACACCCCGAAGAAATAGGTTGCGCCATAGGCCACGCCCAGCGCAATGGCGAGGACCGAGAGACGGAACAGCTCACGCGAGCGGGTCTGGGCCACGAAGTGCAGGATCCAGGGGATGACGCGCTGACCGACGACCAGCATCAGCGCGACAAAGGCCGCGGCCTTGGCAAGCGTGATCATCACCGTCGCGGCAATGGGGCCGATGCCGATGGTCCCGGTGACCTCGGCCACCGCCTCGGCCTCTTCGGCGACGGGCATCGCGGTGCCGCCCAAAAGCCCGGCAAGCGGTGGGATCAGCACCAGCGACAGGACCATCACCAGATCCTCGACGATCAGCCAGCCGACAGCGACCTTGCCCTTGTCGGTCGTCACCAGGTCCCGGTCCTGCAGCGCGCGCAGAAGAACGACGGTCGAGGCAACCGACAGCGCAAGGCCGAAGATCAGCCCGGCTCCAAGGCTCCACCCCAGGGCCCAGCCCATCGCGGTGCCGAAAAGCGTGGCCACGGCGATCTGCCCCAGCGCGCCCGGGACGGCGATGGCCTTCACCTCCATCAAGTCGCGCGGCGAAAAATGCAGGCCCACGCCGAACATCAGCAGGATGACCCCAAGCTCGGCCAGTTCGGTGGCAAGCCCCATGTCGGCGACATAGCCCGGCGTGAACGGGCCGATCACCACGCCTGCCAGAAGATACCCGGCGATCAGCGGCAGCCGCAGCCGCTGGGCCAAGAGGCCAAAGATGAAGGCAAGGCCGAAGCCTGCGACGAGCGTGGTGATAAGCGGCGTGTCGTGGGGCAATGCGCTTCAGGTCCTTTCCGGCCCGCTTCGTCACGGGCGGCCAAGCTGGTTTCGGGGAATTCTGTCAGGAGACAAAGGGATAGTAGGCACTAGGCCACACATTGCAACCGCCGCGCGCCGATGTGCCGATAACAATTCCACCGTTTGCCGAAACAGTTTGCAATGATAGGCCTTGGCGATGCTTCCGCTGATCCCGAACCCCCGCGCGCGCCGCCTGTTCCTTGACCGCCACGCCCTGTCCGAGGCCCCCTCCGGCCCTGCCTCAGGCCAGGCGCTGCACGAGTTGATCGAGAGGATCGGCTTTGTGCAGGTCGACAGCATCAACACCGTGGCCCGGGCGCATGACATGATCCTCTGGTCGCGGCGGCAGACCTTCCGACCCCCTGCGCTCAAGCGCCTTCTGGAACGCGACCGCAGCCTTTGGGAGCACTGGACGCATGACGCCTCGATCCTGCCGGTGCGGCTGCATGGGGTCTGGCAGCATCGGTTCAGGCGCGATGAGGAACGGCTGCATGCGAACTGGAAAAGCTGGTTCCGCGATGGGTATGAGGCGCAATTCGACACTATTCTCAACCGCATAGCCAAGGACGGTCCGGTCGGCACTGCGGATGTGGGCGAAGGCGAAGTGCGTGGCACGGGCGGCTGGTGGGACTGGCATCCGTCGAAGACCGCGCTGGAATGGCTGTGGCGAACGGGTCGGATTGCAGTCGCCCGGCGGGACGGATTTGCCAAGATCTACGACCTGACCGAGAGGGTGATCCCCGAGGCCCATCGCGTTCCGGTTCCGGCCGAGCAGGTCTGCGACTGGGCCTGCCAAAGCGCCTTGCGGCATCTGGGGTTCGGCACGTCCGGAGAGATCGCGGCCTACTGGAAAGCCGTCGGGCCTGAGGCCGCAAAGGACTGGTGCCGGACGGCCCTCGCGGGGGGCGAGATCGTGGAGGCCGAGGTCGAGGGCGCGTTGGGTCAGCGCCGCAAGGTCCTTGTTTTCCCCGAGATCCTGACGGAAGACCCACCGGAACCCACCAACCGCCTGCGCATCCTTTCGCCCTTCGACCCGGCGCTGCGCGACCGCGACCGGGCCGAGTTCCTGTTCGGGTTCTTCTACCGGATCGAGGTCTTCGTGCCCGAGCCGAAGCGGCTTTACGGCTACTATGTCTTCCCGGTGCTGGAAGGCGAGAGGCTGGTCGGGCGCATCGACGTCAAGGCGTTTCGCGATGCCGGTGCGCTGCGGGTCAAGGCGTTCTGGCCCGAGGCCGGAGTCAAGCTGACCAAGGCCCGGCGCGCAAAGCTGGAGGCCGAGCTTGACCGGCTGGCGGTGTTCTCGGGGTGTGAGAGGGTGGAGTTTCTGGACGGATGGGAGCGGGAGACGCTGGGGCGGCCAACCCGCTGAGAACGCTTCGATCATCGCGGGATGAGAAGCCGGATCTGACCTGTGATCTCGGTATGGTCCGCGTGTGTATTCCAGACATGCGCAAGCCCGGACCAAAGGGCGCGAACCACGCTTTGCAAATCGGAACGGTCGGGATCTGCGCCTGTCGGACTTGACGGATGCCTTGGTTTATGTGTAGTTACACATATGGACCTGAACCACCCCCTCAATTGCCTTACGTTCAACCTGCAGCGGGCCAGCCGAAATCTGGTGAGGGGTTTCGAAGCTGCGGCCAAGGATAGCGGTCTGACCGCGCCCCAGTTCGCGACCTTGTCCCTTCTTGCGGAATACGGACAGGCGCAAGTCACCCAACTGGCCGACCTTCTGGGAACCGAACGCACGACGCTGACCCGCAATCTTGACCTGCTGGCACGAAAGGGCTGGATCGAGGAAGTCGCGGCCGAGGATGCCCGCCTGCACCTGTGGTCTTTGACGCCCTTGGGGCGAGAGCGGTTGGGTGCAGCAATCCCGGTCTGGCAAAAGTATCAGGCGGGTCTGGTCGAAAGGCTGGGCTCGACAGATGCTGAAGGCCTGCTTTCGATCCTGTCACGACTGTGACGTTTTGGCCTTTATGTGTAACTACACCCAATGGAGACGGACATGAGCGACATTTCTACATACGGCGGACGCCCGATGCAGACCCCGGCGGTCTGGGCCGTCCTTGGACTCTGGGCCGCCGGAATTGCCACGCTGGCGCACAACGACGCCCTGCACGCCGACCCCGGGTCATTGCCGCTTCCGGTGGCGGTTGCGGTCATGGTGCCGCCCCTGATCTACCTGGCGGCCTACCGCGCGGTGCCGGGACTGCGGGCCTGGGTGCAGGGCCTGGACCTGGCCTGGGTGATCGGCGTGCAGTGCTTTCGGGTCATCGGCGTGATGTTCGTGTTCCTCTGGGCGCTTGGCTGTCTGCCGACGATCTTTGCGCTGGTCGCGGGGCTGGGCGATGTGGCGGTCGGGCTAAGCGCTCTGGGGGTGACGCTGGCGACCCTGCGCCGGACCGACGGTTGGCAGGGCCGGGCCCGCGCGCTGACCCTATTCGGCCTGCTGGACTTTGTCGCGGCCTTCGGGACGGCAACCCTGACCGCCCAGGGCTTTCCGCTGCAATTCCCGGGCGAGCCGCTTCCGGTCATGCTGCAGCAATGGCCGCTGGCGATGGTGCCGGGCTTCCTGGTGCCGACCTTCATCATCCTGCACCTGATGGCCTGGCAGAAGCTGCGTCAGGAGCGGTGACCAGAGGTAGGGTGGGCAGATTGCCCACCCTACAAACGGGGCGAAGAGGAGCACTTGGCAGGCGCACCGGGAAGCCGCTAGGGTCTGCCCAACGGCATGGTTTGCAACGGTCCTTTTTGATGAGTGATACGACGCTTTTTGCGGCCCTGATTGCCGGGGCCTTGGCACTGGTCTTCCTGGCTCTCTGGGCGCGGCGGCCCCGGCCAGCGATAAGGTTCAAGGACGAAGCGTGGATCCTGCTTGACGGGTCGAACGTCATGCACTGGCAGGACAACGCGCCCTCGGTTGCTGCCCTGACCGGCGTGGTGCAAAGGGTGACAGAGCTGGGCTACGTCCCCGGGATCGTGTTCGACGCGAATGCGGGATGGAAGCTGGCGGGGCGCTATCTTCACGATGGCGACCTTGCCCGTATCTTGGGACTGGAGGAACGGCAGGTCCTGGTTGTGCCCAAGGGCTCGCAGGCGGACCCCTATCTCATCGAGACGGCGCGTGAGTTCGGGGCAAGGATCGTGACCAACGACCGCTTCCGGGACTGGGCCGATCTGCATCCCGACGTGCTGACGCCGGGGCTTCTGATCCGGGGCGGCATCCGCGACGGGCAGGTCTGGTTGTCGGGGTTGGAGGCGCGGGCCGCCGCGCTGTAACCGGCGCCAGCCGCGACCTCAGCCCGGGACCGCCCACCCGTCGATCACGCTGACCGCCTCTTCCGCCGTCTCGACCATTGCGAACAGCGACAGGTCCTCGGGCGCGATCACTCTGGCTTCGGCGAGGTGGTTCCAGTTCACCACCTTCTCCCACCACTCGCGCCCGAAAAGGAGGAAGGGGATCGGCTTCATCCGGCCGGTCTGGATCAGGGTCAGCGACTCGAACATCTCGTCCATCGTGCCGAAACCGCCGGGGAAGACGCAGATCGCCCGGGCGCGCATCAGGAAATGCATCTTGCGGATGGCGAAGTAATGGAAGTTGAACGACAGGTCCGGGGTGACATAGGCGTTCGGGGCCTGCTCATGCGGCAAGACGATGTTGAGGCCGATCGACTGACCCCCGGCCTCGTCCGCGCCGCGGTTGCCGGCCTCCATCACGCCGGGACCGCCGCCCGTGCAGATGACGTTCTCGCGCCCGTAAGACGCGAGGCTGCGTTCGGTCATCATCGCGGCGAAGCGGCGAGCCTCGTCGTAGTAATGCGACAGGTCGGCAAGGGTCTTGGTCCGGGCGGTGGCACGGTGCTCTGGCGCGGGGATGCGGGCGCCACCGAACATGACGATGGTCGATTCGATGCCGCGCTCGTCCATGATCAGCTGCGGCTTCAGAAGTTCCAGTTGCAGCCGGACGGGGCGCAGCTCGTCGCGGGTCAGGAAGTCGCGGTCGGCGAAGGCAAGGCGATAGGCAGGCGCGCGGGTCTGCGGCGTATCGGGGATGCGCTTGGCGGCGGCGATATCCTCGACGCTGTCGCGGAACGGGTGATTGCGGGGTTCGTCTTTCATGGCCTGCCTTTGACGCGCTGATCTGTCCCATGACCTATCCGCTGCGGGCCGTCATGGAAAGGTCGCGACGGTCCGGGTGACCAGCCATTTGTGCTTGCCGAGCGGGCGATCGCGGGTGAAGCCCTGCGCCTCGAACAGGGCGAGCGAGCCACAGAAGAGGAACGAGGTCGAGACCTTGCGACCTGCCGTATC
>JBGSVS010000559.1:0-2655 GCA_041752895.1 Tabrizicola sp. | reverse complement strand
GGCAGACCCACCGTCAGGATCAAGGGCAGCCCCTCGGCCTGCAGCCCATCCAGCCGCGCGGGCAGGTCAGGCGCATGGATCGCGGCAGTGTCCAGGTAGACGACCAGCGGATGCAGCGCCTCCAGCCCCTCGGCCCCGGACCGTTGCACCGGGCGTTCGGCACGGGACCGCACGATTTCGACCCCCAGCGCATAGGGCCCGATGTCCAGCTTCTCGATCCGCACGAAGACCCGCATCGCCGCGGGTTCCGCAAGGATGCGCTCGGCAATCCGCTCGGCGAGCGTTTCCAGCAGGTTCAGCCGTTCCGCCGCAAGTTCCGCCGCAATGGATTCGGTGATCCGGTCATAGGACAGGATGCGGTCGACGTCGTCTTCCAGCGGTTCGGTCACTGGACGCACCTCGACCACGACGTTGAACCGCAGGCGCTGCTTGTGGCCGCGTTCCTTCTGGAAGGCACCGATGTCGGCTTCGACCACATGGTCGCGCAGGCTGATCCGGTCGCGCGCATCGGCCCCGGCCGAGGCCTCGGCCCGATCCTCGGGATGCGCGAAGGCCAGTTCGATATCGCTCATGGGGGTCCTCCGCCGTCTCGGGGCCCCTCATACCACGCAAGGTTGGCGGGCCAAGCGGGAAGACGCCATCAAACAGGTGATTGGCGACATCAGCCTTCCGTGCCGGGCTGCCGGTAACAGAGGTGCGACCCGATGCTTGCCGTGCGCGAGAATCGTTTCGACCAGCTGGGCTTCACGCCACGGGTGTGGAAATGCGTGGCACCTTCGGTCAGCAGGCGCGGCGCGCCGTCCAGCATCGCCCGGGCAATCCGCCCCGCAAGGTCCGCCGCCCCCTTCTCGCGCAGTTTCTTCTTGCCGCTGCAGACGTAAGAGAACTGGCACCCGCCGCTGCCGCGCTGCTTGACCACGCCGCAGACCGTGCGCGGGTAAAGCGGGCTGTCGGCCCGGTTCAGGATCACCTCGGCCACTGCGATCTGGCCGTCCAGGCTTTCGCCCCGGGCCTCGAAATACAGCGCCTCGGTCAGACACTGCCACTCGGCATCGCCTTCGGGGGCGTGCTGTTCCAAAAGCCAAGCCTCGGTCAGCCCCTCGGCGGGCACCGCATGGGCGGCGTCCGGGGCCAATGCGGCAAGGTCCGGCGCAGGCAAGCGTTCCAGCTTTGGCGCAAGGCTGACGGTCGGGCTGACCCCGAACATGGCCGGATGCCACCCGGAATCCGCCATAGCGGAGTTGGCTGCCAACGCCATCGCCAGGGCGAAGGTCGCAAGGTTGCGTCTCATTCTGCTCATCCGTCTTTGGTTTCCGGCGGACGTGTCCCCGCCTTTCTCAAGTTGTGGGGGAGCTAGGGGAACCGGTCCGGCCGGTCCAGACGCTGTTGCAAAATCGTCACGGAATCCGATGCTGCATAAGCGAGATGTCGCCGAAAACCGGAAAAATCTTGTTAAGAAAACATTTCAATTAATTGTTTTTAAACGCTTTTCTTGCGATCATTCAGCGCCAGATGCGCCGCCGCAAGCCGTGCCATGGGCACCCGATAGGGCGAACAGGACACATAATCGAACCCCGCCCGGCGGCAGAAGTCGATGGATTCCGGGTTGCCGCCATGCTCGCCGCAGATCGACAGCGTCAGGTCGTTCCGCGTCTTGCGGCCCCTTTCGGCCCCGATGTGGAGGAGTTCTCCCACCCCGTCGATGTCCAGGATGTGGAACGGGTCCTCGGGGAAGACGCCCAGCCGGACATATGTGTTCATGAAGCGACCCGCATCGTCGCGGGACAGGCCGTAGGTCATCTGCGTCAGGTCGTTGGTCCCGAAGGACAGAAACGCCGCGTGCTGCGCGATCTCGCCCGCCCGAAGTGCGGCCCGCGGGGTTTCGACCATGACACCCAGCTTGAAATCAAAGCTGGCGCCCGCCTTGGTGCGGACCATCGCCGCCACCGCGTCGATCCTGGTCTTGACCAGTTCCACCTCGCGCCGGGCGCTGACCAGCGGGATCATGATCTCGGGCACTACGGGGGCACCTCGTCGCGCCGATTCCAGCGTCGCCTCGAAGATCGCCTGCGCCTGCATGTCGTAGATTTCCGGCAGGACCACCCCCAGCCGCACCCCGCGCATCCCCAGCATCGGGTTCACTTCGGTCAGGGCCTCGGCGCGGCGGGTCACTTCCGACAAGGGCCGGTCCAGTGCCTCGGCAAGATCACGCAGACCCTCGCGGTCGGACGGCAGAAATTCGTGCAAGGGCGGGTCGAACAGGCGGATGCAGACCGGCAATCCTTGCATGATTTCAAAGAGCTGCACGAAATCTTCCCGCTGCATCGGCAACAGCCGCGCAAGTGCCGCCGCCCGGTCTCCGGGAGTGTCGGCAAAGATCATCTCGCGCATGACGATCAGCCGGTCCTCGTCGAAGAACATGTGTTCGGTCCGGCACAGACCGATCCCCTCGGCCTCGAATTTCCGCGCGGTTTCGGCGTCCGCAGGCGTGTCGGCGTTCGCCCTGACCCCGATGTCGCGCACCTCGTCGGCCCAGGACAGAAGCCTGCGGAAACTGTCGTCCAGCGCTGGGGGCAGCATCTCGGCCGCACCAGCAAGCGCCTCGCCTTTCGATCCGTCCAGCGTCACGACATCGCCTTCGCGGAAGACGCGACC
>JBGSVS010000558.1:0-3385 GCA_041752895.1 Tabrizicola sp. | reverse complement strand
AGCCGTCCTCGATCCCCGCCTCCTGCAGGCGCGGGATCGCCCGGCGCAGCGCGTCCTGAGCCTTCATCCCTCCATCTCCGCCAGCCGTTCGGCCTGATCGTGCGCGACCAGAGCATCGATGACCTCGGCCAGATCACCGCCCATGATCTGCGACAGCGCGTAAAGCGTCAGGTTGATCCGGTGATCCGTCATCCGGCCTTGCGGGAAGTTGTAGGTGCGGATGCGCTCGCTGCGATCCCCGCTGCCAATCTGCGACTTCCGGTCCGCCGCCCGCGCCGTATGCAGCCTTTCCCGTTCCGCTTCATACAGCCGCGCGCGCAGGACCTGCATCGCGATCTCCTTGTTGCGGTGCTGCGACTTTTCCGAGCTTGTCACCACGATCCCCGACGGCAGGTGGGTGATCCGCACAGCCGAGTCCGTGGTGTTGACATGCTGCCCCCCCGCGCCGCTGGACCGCATCGTGTCGATCCGGATGTCGCTGGCCGGGATGTCGATGTCGACCTCCTCGGCCTCGGGCAGCACCGCCACGGTCGCCGCACTGGTATGAATCCGCCCCTGCGCTTCGGTCTCGGGCACCCGCTGCACGCGGTGGACGCCCGATTCATACTTCATCCGGGCATAGACACCCTCGCCCGTGATCAGCGCCGAAAATTCCTTCAGCCCCCCAAGCTCTCCCGCCTGTTCGCTGATGATCTCGAACCGCCAGCCCATCCGTTCGGAATAGCGCTGGTACATCCGGGCCAGGTCGCCCGCGAACAGCGCCGCCTCATCGCCCCCCGTTCCCGGCCGGATCTCAAGGATCGCCGGCCGCGCATCGGCGGCATCCTTCGGCAAGAGCGCCAGCCGCAGCGCCTGCTCCATCTCCGGGATGCGCGCCTTCAGCCGGGGGAGTTCCTCTTCGGCAAGCGCTTTCATTTCCGGGTCGGCCAGCATCGCTTCGGCCTCGGCCAGATCGTCCAGCGCCTGCCGGTAGGCGCGGATTTCGTCGACCACCGGCTTCAGGTCGGTGTATTCCCGGCTGATCCGCGCGATCTCGGCGGGGGCGGCACCCGCATTCAGCTGCGCTTCGAGAAACTCGAAACGCTCGGTGATCTGGGCAAGCTTGTCCAACGGAACCATGGGCGGGGTGTGGCGAAAGCACCGTCCGGGGTCAAGGGGTTCCGGAGCCCGCCTCCGCGCCATAGATGCCGATGATCTTCTGCCGGATGCCGCCAAGCGCGCGGTCGGTCCAGAACAGCTTGCGTCCCCTGCGGTCGGTGACGACCTCGCCTTCAGGCAGGGCCGCCAGGTCTTCGCCCTTCAGTTTGACCCCGGGAAAGGTGACGGCGATCAACCCCTCGCGCCGCTTGCGGATCCACGGCATCCGCGCGCGCAGATGCACCAACCAGCGCCAGGGCTGCATGTATTCGGTCGGAAACTTGACCACCATCCGCAACGGGATCGCGCGCATCACCGGCTGAGCCGACCACGAGATGAAACGTTCATCCGCCCAAAGCGGCTTGATTCCATGCGCCCCGTGCTGGGCGACAAGTGCGCGAAAGCGCGTGGCGACATAGCTGGAATGGGCGGGATGGAAAACGACGATCGAGGAATTGCCCCGCGCATAGCGCCGCTGGTTGGTGACCCGGTAAAGCCAGCGCGCAAAGCCCCCGAAGGGCAGGATGGCGCTTTGCAGGATGGCGATGGTCTCAGGCCCCTCCATGATGTCCAGCAGCCGCGACAGATCACCGAAGACCAGCGTGTCAAGGTCAAGGAAAATCGCCGGCATGTCACCCGGCACCACGCCCGGCTCGAACATGCACAGCTTGGCCTGGCATCCCCCGCCCCGCATTTCGGGCTGCAGGAACCAGTCGGGGATGTCCCGCACTTCCACCCCCGCAGCAAGGCCCGGACGCGGACGGTCAGACAGCAGGACAAACCGCGCGGGTCCCTGCGACTGGGAGCGGATCTGCTGCACAAGCCGGTTGATCTCGGACACCGGGTAACGGTCGCCCCAGGCGATCAGGACGCATTGCCAAGGGGTAGGTGCGGCAGCCATCGGGCCTCTCTGAACCGTATTCCCGGGGTCTTGCAAAAACCCCGGGCGGGGTCAAGCGGCACCTGCCCCGGCACCGCCTGCCCCGGCACTGCCTGCCCCGGCACTGCCAGACAGATCAGAACGCCACTTCCGCTACGACCGCCCGGTGATCCGACGGCCAGGGCATCACCTTGATGTCCGACCGCGGGCCATCCTCGCCGACGATCCCGGCCGAAATGACCTGCAACCCCGGCGCCCGCGCCAGGACAAAGTCGATCCGGTCGGGATGGTCGTCGGTCGCGGCCTCGTCATAGCGCGGTGTCCAGGTATAGGCGGGCTTGGCCACCGGGTCGGGATGCGCGGCCCGGTAAAGATCGACGAACCCCAGATCGGTCAACCGCCGCGTCGTCGGGAAATCGACCTTCACCGGCTTTTGTCCGGCGGCGACGGCAGCTTCGGTCCAGTCCAGCCCCGAGGGTTCGTTGAAATCCCCGGTCACAAAAACCGCCGTCGCGCCCTCGGCAACGCCCATGTCGGCCAGCACCAGGTCCAACGCCGGGCCACGGGTTTCGTTAGCGAATTGAAGGGCTTCGGCCTCGGTCTTGATAAACGGATAGGGCCCGTATTCGATGCCCAGAAGCTGATAGGGCTGATACGGCGCATCGTCGAGGTGAAGGTTGAACACCCAGACCTCCTGCCCTTCGACATCCAGTTTCACCCCCAACTGCGCCGGGCTGACCCCCGTGATCGGATAGCGCGAGATCACCGCATTTGCCCAAAGCGCCGCATTCTCGGCGGTCTGGTCCTGCACCTGCCAGCCAAGTGCGGCTGCGATGTCGCCCGCTACCGAAGGCCCCGTCGCGGGGCAAACTTCGGCATCGCAGGTCTCGGGCTCGGTCCGGGTTTCCTGGATGCCCACGACATCAGCCCCCGCCGCCTTGATCGCCGCGACCGTCTCGTCGACGGGCTTGCCCTCGTTGGCCCCGCCGCCCCAGATGTTGAAACTCATCACGGTGAGGCGCGTTTCGGCCATGGCGGGCAATCCGGCACAAATCAGAAGAACGGCCAGCAGTCGTTGCATCTCGTCTCTCCCTGTATCCTGTGGCGCAGTCTCGCCCGCCCGCGTTTCACTCCCGTGACAGCGCCTGCAGCCAGTCCTTCAGCCGCGCGGCGTTCACGCCCTGGTCGCCCGACCCAAATCGCTGACGGGCAAGCATGTCCAGCCGCGTCATGGTTCCGGTCACCCCAGCTTGCGCCGTGGTGTAGTCCGGAAAGCCCATGATCCGGCTCCGCGTCTCCCAGGTGATGCGGCCCTCTTCCGGGCTTCCCGCGATGCGCGTGGTGCGCGGCGTCGCCGTCGCGATGGCA
>JBGSVS010000557.1:0-5113 GCA_041752895.1 Tabrizicola sp. | reverse complement strand
TTGACCCCTGTGCCGCCCTGCAACGCCGCGTGACCCTTCGCCCGGGCGAGACGGTGACGCTGACCTTCCTGATCGGCCAGACCGACAGCGACACCGCCGCGAGTGACTTGATCCAGCGCCTCCGCGCTGCCGATACCGAGGCGCTTCTGACCGACGTCAAGGTTCACTGGGCCACGCTTCTTGGCTCTGTGCAGGTCCGCTCGCCCGACCGGGCAATGGACATCCTTCTGAACGGTTGGCTCATGTATCAGACGCTCGCCTGCCGGATCTGGGCGCGGGCCGGGTTCTACCAGGCCAGCGGCGCTTATGGCTTCCGCGACCAGTTGCAGGACGGCATGGCGCTGACCTTCGTCAAGCCCGAAATGACGCGTGCCCACCTCTTGCGCGCCGCCGCCCGGCAGTTCCCCGAGGGCGACGTGCAGCACTGGTGGCTCCCCCATTCCGGGCAAGGGGTGCGCACACACATCTCGGACGACCGCGTCTGGCTTGGCTACGGCGTCGCGCGCTACATTGCCGTCTCTGGCGACCAGTCGATCCTGGACGAGGAGGTGCCCTTCCTGCAGGGCCCGCCCGTGCCCGGGGGCGCGCATGACGACTTCTTCCAGCCGCAGGTTTCAGAGGCGACCGCGACCCTCTTTGAACACTGCGCCCGGGGTCTGGATCAGGCGATGGAGCTGACCGGCGAGAACGGGATGCCCCTGATCGGCACCGGCGACTGGAACGACGGGATGAACCGGGTGGGAGAAGATGGCCGGGGGACGAGTGTCTGGCTGGGCTGGCTTCTGATCGCCACCATTGACATGATGGCCCCGCTAGCCGACACCCGCGATTCGGCCCGCGCCGCGCGGTGGCGGGCCCATGCGAAATCGGTGCTTGCAGCCATCGAAACCGACGGCTGGGACGGAGAGTGGTACCGCCGCGGCACGTTCGATGATGGGAGCCTTCTCGGCTCAGCCAGTTCGGACGAATGCCGGATCGACAGCATCGCGCAGTTCTGGGCGGTCCTTTCGGGCGCCGCCGACCCGGAGAGGGCGCGGACCGCGATGGCCTCGATGACTGAACACCTTGTCCAACCCGATCCGGGCCTTGCCCTCCTTTTCACGCCGCCCTTCGACCGCACTCCCCTGGACCCGGGCTACATCAAGGGCTACCCGCCGGGCCTTCGCGAAAACGGCGGCCAGTACAGCCACGCCGCGATGTGGGCGGTTCTGGCGCATGCGAAACTGGGCGACGGCGACGCCGCGCACGGGTTGTTCGCTCTGCTGAACCCGATCAATCATGCCCTCACCCCGGCCGATGCCGACCGTTACAAGGTCGAGCCCTATGTCGTGGCGGCGGATGTCTATTCCACACCACCCCACGCCGGTCGCGGCGGCTGGACCTGGTACACCGGGTCTGCCGGCTGGATGTACCGCGCCGGGATCGAGGGGATCGTCGGGCTGAGTCGCCGGGGAAAGACGCTTTGCCTCAGTCCCTGCCTCCCGCCCTCTTGGCCAGAGGTGAGGCTGACGATCACCTTGGGAAACGCCCGTTACGCCATATCGATTCTCAACCCCGACGGCGCAGGAAAGCTTGTCCAGTCCGCCGACCTGAACGGAATTGCCCTCTCTCCAACGGCAGACGGACTGTCGATCCCTCTGCAGGACGGTGACCATCAGCTCACCCTCATCCTGGGGTCAGCGCTGCCCTGATTCCGGGAACCGCCTGTTTTCGCAGCACTCTACCCGGCCGTGTGCGGTCATGCGGGATGTCCGTGATGGCGCTTTGCTCGCGGGGGACTTGGGGACTGACCCGAAATCTATTGATCGCACGCAAACCGGGCTTGAAGGACGCCGGAAGTAAGTTACCCTATCGGCCTTGGGGGGACAGTCACGATGAAAAGAGAACTGGCTCTACTCGACCGTCAGGTCTTCGCACGTACGACGTCGCTTTTCGCCTCGAAACGCGAGACGCTGCCCCCCGATGCCGTGGAGGCCGTCGCAAACGACATCGTCCGGCGGCTCGCCCTGCTTACCAAGGTCGCGCGCTCCGTCGAGGTTCCGGAGATCGACGAAGAACAGATCGAAGCCTTCTGCGACGTGCTCGTGAAGCCCGATCCAGATGCCGCCTTGCACTTCATCGAAGATCGCCGTGCCGAAGGCTTGTCCCGTCAGGGGGTATACCTTGGCTATATTCCCGGGGGCGCACGCTGCCTTGGCGAACGCTGGGACCGGGACGAACTGTCCTTTCTTCAGGTCACCTGCGGAACGGGACATCTCTATGCCTTGATGCGGGCGCTGGGAAGCGAACTGCCGTTGCTTCATCGCAAGTTTGACAACCGTCGTGTCGCGCTTTTCGCTACCGTGCCAGGAGAAGACCATGGCATCGGGATCACGGTTGCCGCCGGTATCTTCCGTGAGTCTGGGTGGGAGATCGACCTCGAAACTGGAACCGATCACGACCAACTTGTCGCCCACGTCGAATGCACGCTTCCCAAGATCATCGGTCTGTCTCTCAGCACCGAGCGCAGGCTCGAAGCCCTGGTGCGTCTGGTCGTGGCGATCCGTCTCATCATGCCTGACGCGATCATCGGTGTGGCTCCATCGTCCAGCGTCAGCGAGAAGCAGCTTCATGAACTGGTCGATATCGACCTTGTGTTCACCGACGCTGCTGCTGCGTTACAGAAGCTGGAGCAGTTGCTTTGGCTCAGGAGCAACGGATAGCCGTCGCCGAGCACCTGTTCGGCATCAGAACTGTCTTGATTGTCCAGCGGAGTCTCAGGCTGTGCCTGTGTGCATATGCGCCGGATCTTGCATCGGTTGCCAGCAACCCTTGGCGATCCTGACGACAAGATTCTCGTAGGGTGGAGGTAAGACATCTCGTTCAATTTTGACCGGGAGGCGGGCCCAATGTCCACCCAGATCCATCGCGCAGGGCCTGACCGGCGACAAGCTTCCTGGCCCCCGCGGAACCCTTTGGCGCGACACGGCCATTCGCGTCACCGCCAGCATCGATGACGCGCTGTGGCGCTGAGTGAAGGGACGCCAAAAGGCCCTGGACGCCATCCCTTTAGTGCAAGCACAAGGGGCGTCACGCTTTTGGGGAGCGCCGCCGCCCGGACCACCTGCTCACGGGACTGGTTCATCGCGCCTTCTGCGGCGGGTCCTACGCTGCCGTGGGGCGCGACACCAGGACTGTTCGTCGGCGCGCAAGCATGTCACCTGCACCGCCTGCATAGGTATCCGGCGCTCGGTTCTCGAAAGTATCGTTCTCGACCACTTGAAGTCGCGTTTGGTAGGGCCGGATGCGGCCGTGGCCTTCGTGAGGGTCCATGCCAAACGCAGCAACTAATGGACGGTCGAACGCATGCAGGACCGGTCACGCCTGAAGGGCGAGCAAGCGTCAATCAAGCGCCAATTTGAAGGCCTCTTTGACGCGACCGCCGAAAGTACTCGTTCTCCGGGGCTGCAGGACAAGCTTTCGGCCATGGAAGGTCGCCTTGCAGCGATCAAGGCCGATCTTGCCAGCTCTGCCACTCCGCCAGTGCGTTTGAAGCCGAACCTGTCAGAACTCCTCCGCCACAAGGTGGCGGAGCTTGCCGTCACCTTGGTGGATCCCTCGATTGCCCAGCCCGCGCGCGGGCTGGTGCGGGGCCCGATCGACAAGGTTTCGGTGCGGTGTGAGGCGGGACAAGTGATCGTGGCTCTGGACGGTGCGCAGACTGCTCTGATTGGCCTTGCCCAGAATGCCAAAAGCACTGCGGCAGCGGGGCTTGGTCGTATTGGGATAAGTTCGGTAAAGGCGGTTGCGGGGACGCGCAACCGCCTCAAATCACGCTCCCGACAAATTTGGCGCGGTTCCTTGTGCTCAAACCGGCGGCGCACCGTGGCGCGATCCTTGCGCGCCCGTGCCGAACTTGCCCCATGCTGCATCCTTCCATCCTACGAAAGGATCGCACCATCAACCCGTGCGATCAAACTGCTGGGACTTGTCAGGCTCAGCGGTGCAGTGCATGTCCCGGCCATGACCGATCTTTCCCAGATGGCAGTGGTTGGGGCGACTTTTGCGGTGCGGGTCACCCCAAATGCGCGGCGGGCGTCTGTGGATCTGGTGGACGGGGTGATCCGGATCAGCGTGACCGTGGTGCCCGAGGCCGGACGCGCGACCGAAGCGGCCCGTGCGAGCCTGGCCAAGGCGCTGGGCGTGGCGAAGACCAGATTGATCCTGGTGCGCGGTGCGACTGCGCGCGACAAGCTGTTTCGTCTGGACTAACCGGTGACCAGAGCAATGGTTACCGCGCCCGGACGCCGATGCGAAGCGCCCTGGCGCGGGCCTCGCTATGGGAGACAAGCCAGGTCGCAAGCTCTTCGACCGGCATCGGGCGGGCGATCACGAAGCCCTGGACGTGGCCGCAGCCAAGTTGCGCCAAGAGCGCGTGTTCGCCCGGGGTCTCTACCCCTTCAGCGAGCGTTTCGAGCCCCAGCCGTTCAGCGAGAGAGAGGATCGCGGTGACGAGGTTCTGCTGTTCGCGGTTCTGGTCGACCTCGCGGATAAAGGAGCGATCGATCTTCAGCCGGTTCAGGGCAAAGCGGCGGATGGCGGTGATCGAGGCGTGGCCGGTCCCGAAATCGTCGAGATCGACCTTGCACCCCATGGCGGCGATGCGGCCAATGTTCGCGGTCACGATGTCTTCGCCGTCGCCCGCTACGACCGATTCCAGCACTTCGACGGTCAGGCGCGAGGCGGTGAGGCCGAAGCGGTCAAGCGTCCATCCCAGTCGGTCGGGCAGTTGCGGGTCGCGCAGCTCCTGGGTCGAGAAGTTGACAGCGACGGTCGGAATGCGCACACCTTTGCGGTCGAACTCGGCCAACGCGGCGAGAGACTGGGTCAGCATCGTCTGACCCAGAAGCTCCATCAGGTCAGAGCCTTCGAGCGCGGGCAGGAACGCACCCGGAGCAAGGCAGCCGCGGTCTGGGTGCATCCAGCGCACAAGTGCCTCGACCCCCGTCACCTCGCCGCTGTCGGTCGACACCTGCGGCTGAAACCAGGCGCGCACTTCGCCCCGGTCGACCGCCCCCGCAAAGCTGGACCGCAGCATGTCGCGTTCGGTGCGGGCGCGGGCGAGTTCGGCTGA
>JBGSVS010000556.1:0-5084 GCA_041752895.1 Tabrizicola sp. | reverse complement strand
GCGATGGCATCGGCCACGGCGGCCGAAAGGGCGTGGGCAAGCGCCAGGGGATCAGGGGCCTGGACGCCAAGTGCCAGGGCCGTCAGCCCGGCATCGGGCCGGGTGGGAAGTGTGTCACGCAGGTAGCAGTCGGGTGCTGCGGTTTCGCGATGGCCGCGCAGGACGCCGGAGAGATCCTGCGTCTCGACCGTGCCGCGGACATGGACGGTAACCTCGCTGACCGGTCCGGCAATGGTCCAGCCCTGGACGACATCCCCTGCCCCGTCGCGATGCCGCGCGCCGATGACCCCGCCCGACACCGTGACCTCCCAGTCGATCACCTTTTGCCCGGCAAAGATCGACGGGGTCAGCCGGTGGCTTTGCACGACAGAGCGCACCGGGGTGTCGTAGCTGTAGCGGGTCAGATGATCGACGGTCAGACGCATCAGCGCATTTCTCCGCTGAGATAGGCGTCATGGATCGCGGTGGCGAGGGCGGCGGATTCGGCGATGTAGCGGGTGAGGTATTCGTGCAGGCCCTCGTCGAAGATCGCATCGACCGTCGTACCCTCGACCCCGGCAAGAAGCGCGCGGGCGCGATCCTGGGCGGCGGTCTCGCGGCCGTAGGCCTTGGCAAGCCGGGTCAGGTGGTTGACAAGCCCCGCCGTGCAGGTGGCGAGCGACCGGGGCGACTGCGGGTTGCGGATCAGGAAATCGGCGATCTTTGTGGCCGTGACCTCGCCGCCATAGGCCCAGTGGAAGGCGCGCTGCGCGCCCATCGCGCGAAGAAGCGTGGTCCATTGGTAGTTGTCGAGGCCCGAGCCCACGAATTCGACGCGGGGCAGAAGCACGTAGTATTTCACGTCCATCAGCCGCGCCGTGCTGTCGCCGCGTTCAAGGTAGTAGCCGATGTTCAGAAGGTTGAACCCGTCGTTGCGCAGAAGCGTGGCGTCTATCGCGCCCCTCAGCATCGCCGCATGGCGCATGGTCCATTCGGTGAGGCGCGAGAGTTCAAGCGTGGAACGTTCGGCGCGTTCAAGCTGGCGCAGTTCCTGGAACGCGGTGTTAAGCGCATCCCAGACCTGCGTCGTGAGCGCGGTGCGGACGATGCGGCCATTTTCGCGCGCGGCGGTGATACTGCTGGCGATTGAAGAGGGATTGTCACGGTCGAAGAATAGGAAGCTTTCGATGTTGCGTTGCACGGTCTGGCCGTATTTCTGCGCGAAGGAATGGGCCATGCCGGTGGCCTGCAAAAGGCTGTCCCATTCGCTGCGGTAGCCATGCGCGGACGGCAGAAGGCTGATGCGCGAGCCCACTTCCAGAAGCCGCGCGACGGTGTCGGCGCGCTCCATATAGCGGGCGATCCAGTAGAGGTTGTCGGCGGTGCGGCTTAGCATTTCGGTTCCTGCCGGCAGGACGATTTTTCTGCGAAAAATCGCAATTCTTCGCAGAAGAATTGTGGGGCCCGGGTCATTCGGCGAGCACCCAGGTATCCTTGACCCCGCCACCCTGGCTTGAGTTCACCACGAGCGAGCCCTCCTTCAGCGCGACACGGGTCAGGCCGCCGGGGACAAGTTCGATCCTCTCACCCACCAGGCAATAGGGCCGCAGGTCGACGTGACGGGGGGCGACGCCTTCCTCGACGAAGGTCGGCACGGTGGAGAGCGCAAGCGTCGGCTGGGCGATGTAGTTGCCCGGATCATCGATCAGGCGGGCGCGGAAGCGTTCCACTTCGTCACGGCTGGCCTTGGGGCCGACAAGCATGCCGTAGCCACCCGAGCCGTGAACTTCCTTGACCACGAGGTCCGGCAGGTTGTCGAGCACGTGTTTCAGATCGTCCTCGCGCCCGCATTGCCAGGTGGGAACGTTCTGCAGGATGGGCTCTTCGCCAAGGTAGAAGCGCACCATGTCCGGCACATAGGTGTAGACGGCCTTGTCGTCGGCCACCCCTGCCCCGGGGGCCGAACAGATCGAGACTCCGCCCGACCGGTAGACGTCCATCAGGCCGGGAATCCCCAGCATGCTATCCGGGCGGAAGCACAGGGGGTCAAGGTAGGCGTCGTCGATGCGCCGGTAGATCACGTCGACGCGTCGCGGACCTTCGGTCGTGCGCATGTAGACGTATTCACCGTCGACAAAGAGGTCCTGGCCTTCCACCAGTTCCACGCCCATCAGGTCGGCCAGAAGCGAGTGTTCGTAATAGGCGCTGTTGAAGTGGCCCGGCGTCAGGATCACCACGGTCGGCTCGCCCTTGCACTTGGCGGGGGCGACGCTGGCGAGGGTGCGGCGGAGTTTCTCGGAATAGGTATCGACGGGTTCGATCCGGTTCTCACGGAAAAGATCGGGGAACATCCGCATCATGATCTCGCGGCTTTCCAGCATGTAGCTGACACCGGACGGGGTGCGGCAGTTGTCTTCAAGCACGAAAAAATCTTCCGGGCCAGTGCGGACGATGTCGACACCGACGATGTGGGAATAGACGCCCTTGGGGGGAACGAAGCCGGTCACGGCCTTCTCGTAGGCCTCGTTCTGGTAGACAAGCCGGGCGGGGATGCGGCCCGCGCGGACAATCTCGCCGCGCCCGTAGACATCGACGAGGAAGGCGTTCAAGGCGCGGGCGCGCTGCTTGATGCCACGTTCCAGCTTGGCCCACTCGGACCCGGAAAAGACGCGGGGGAACATGTCGAAGGGGATCAGCCGATCCGGGTCCCCGCCTTCGCCGTAGACCGCGAAGGTGATGCCGATCCGGCGGAACAGGGCCTCTGCCTCGGCCTGCTTCAGGCTACGAAGCTCTTGCGGCATGGTCGCGATCCAGTCCTGCAACCGCGCATAAGGCACGCGGGCCTCGGTCCCCTGGAACATCTCGTTGAACTGAGCCAACCGTCTGCTTCCCCATCAGCCAATGAGCTGACTAGACCAGACCCGACCCGCCGGGAAAAGTGTTTCCACGATGGAATCGCCCGCCCCCTGACCATCTGCACAAGATTTAGGCAGAACTGCCGCGCGAGAGGGATCAGAGCGCAGGCAGACACGGGGCCAGGACGGCCTGAACCCGTGCCGCGACAGTCTCGGGGTCCCCGTCGGCATCGATCACCCGAAAGCGGTCATGGCGCGCGGCCAGCGCAAGGAACCCGACACGGGCCTTTTCCTGGAAGGCAAGCCCCATGTCCTCGAACCGCAGTTCCGCCCCGGCCCTTGCATTGGCGCGGGAGAGGCCAAGCGCGGGGTCGAGGTCGAAAAGCAACGTCAGGTCCGGTTCGACCCCGATCATCAGGGCGTGCAGGCGGTCGACGATGTCGGTCAGATCCCCCCGGGTGATGCCCTGGAAAATGCGGGTGGAATCGGCGAAGCGATCGGTGATGACGATCTCGCCCCGAGCCAGCGCGGGTCGGATCGTCCGTTCCAGATGGTCGCGGCGGGCGGCGGTGAAGAGCAGGATTTCGGTTTCCGGGGACCAGCGGTCGACATGGCCTTCAAGCACCAGACGGCGGATTTCCTCGGCCCCCGGGCTGCCCCCTGGCTCGCGCGTCAGCGTGACCGTGTGACCAGCGCCGCGCAGCGTTTCGGCAAGAAGGCGGCCTTGCGTGGATTTGCCGGACCCGTCAATGCCTTCCAGCGAAACGAACAATCCCGGCATTCAGCTGGCCGCAGCGCCAAGATAGCGGGAGTAAAGCGCCCCGGCCGCCGTCGTGAGGCGCTTGACGAAACCGGCCTTGCCGACATCGGCCTCGGCGACCAGCGGCACCCGGCGATCGGGCAGATCGGGGGCGTGGATGATAAGCTCGGCCACTTCGGCGCCCTTCGTGACCGGCGCGATAAGGGGGCCGTTGTAGACCACTTCGGCCGTCAGGCTGTCCTGCACAAGCGCGGGCACCAGAAGCCGGACATCCGTGGCGGGAACCAGACCGACGGTTTCGGCCGATCCAAGGTGCACCTCTGCTTCCGCGACGCGGACGCCGGTCTTGGCCACGGTCTTTTCCGAAAACTGCCGGAAGGCCCAGCTGACGATGCGCTCGGCCTCTTCGGCGCGGGCCTGTTCGGACGCGAGACCCGTGATCGCGAAGATGATCCGCCGGTCACCCTGCTTGGCCGACCCGACCAGCCCATAGCCCGCCTCTTGCGTGTGCCCGGTCTTCAGGCCATCCGCGCCGACCCCAAGCTCCAAAAGCGGGTTGCGGTTGCGGGAATTGGCGGGCGCGCGGTCCTTGTAGTTGAACTCGGTCTCGGAAAAGATCGGGTAGTATTCGGGGAAATCCTCGATCAGCCGCTTGCCGAGGATCCCAAGGTCGCGCATCGACATCCGGTGCAACGGATCAGGCCAGCCGCTGGAGTTGGTGAAGACCGAGGCCGTCATGCCAAGCGCCTTGCCGCGTTCGGTCATCTGCGCGGCGAAAGCCTCTTCCGTCCCGGCAAGACCTTCGGCCACGACGACGCAGGCGTCGTTGCCCGAGTTGACGATCATCCCGTGGATCAGGTCGCGGACGGTCGGGCGGTCGGTTTCCTGCAGGAACATGGTCGAGCCGCCCATTTCCTTCGCGCGGGACGACACGGCAAATTCGGTGTCCATGGTGACCCGGCCATCCTTCAGGGCCTCAAACAGCATGTTGATGGTCATCAGCTTGGACATGGAGGCCGGGGGCACCGGCTGGTCGGCGTTCTTGTCCATCAGGACAGTGCCCGTCGTCATGTCATAGACCCAGGCCGCCGAGGCCGCGGTCTCGAAGGCGCGGGCCGGAAGTGCTGCGAGGGCAAGCACGATCAGCATCAGGACAGGGCGCAAGCGGTTCAGCATCGGGGTCTTCCCAGGGCTATTTCAGGAAGTAGGCGTCGGCAAAGCCGGCGTCCTTGATCTTCTTCAGCATGGCGTCGTCCCCCTGGACGATCACGCCCCAGACCGCCTTGCCGCCCTTTTCGGACTTCTGCGGCGTGGCGGTGATGCCGATCTTGGCCAGCGCCTCGGCAGCCCGGGTGGCGTTTTCCTCTTTCGAGAAGGACGCAACCTGGATCGGGCGCGCGGGGCCAGTGGCGACGGCAGGGGCAGATTCTTCAGCCGGGGCCTTGGCGGCAGGTGCCGGGGTTTCGCCGACGGTGCGGCGCTTGGGTGCG
>JBGSVS010000555.1:0-3325 GCA_041752895.1 Tabrizicola sp. | reverse complement strand
GGGCAAGGGTCGCGAAGGTGGCAAGCGCCAGGGCCGCTGCAACGCCTGCGCCGGTGAGCCAGCCGAAGTTCAGTCCGAAGCCACGGCGCGGGGCAGTGGCGGTTTGCGGGAAAAGCCGCGCCTCGATCTTCGGCAGAAGGTTCGGGGCCGGGGCTTCGTCAAAATCGTCGTTCATGCCCGCCATGCGGGTCTCCCAGGCGGTGACGCGCGCGGCAAAGGCAGCGTCGCGTTTCATCCGCGCTTCGGCTTCGGCTCGATCGGACAGGCTGAGGACGCCCAGCACATATTCGGCGGCCAGCGCTTCGTCTTCTTCGTCCGGGGTCAAGGGTGCATCGGTCATTGGTCGAGACACTCCTTCAGTTTGAGGAGGCTTCGACGCAGCCAGGTGCGCATGGTGTTCAAGGGCACGGCATGGCGCGCGGCAAGGTCGATGTAGGACAGGCCGTTCAGATAGGCGCCTTTCACGGCATCGGCCCGGTCGGGTTCCAGGGTGGCGAAGCAGTCGGTCATCCGGCGCGCCTCGCCCTGGGCGATCAGCCGGGTTTCGGCGCGGGGTGCGCTGTCCTGGAAGGTGTCTAGCCCGTCATCCGAGGTATGGTCGGGACGCGCACGCAGCCTGTCGATGGCCAGGTTGCGCGCAATCGCGATGAGCCAGGTCATGCCCCGGCCCTTCGCCGGATCGTAGCGACCGGCGCGCAGCCAAACCCGTGTGTAGACTTCCTGCAAGGCATCCTCCGCCTCTGCGCGTTCATGTAGCATACGCAGAAGAACGCCCATGAGTTTCGCCGAGGTGTCGCGATAAAGCTGACGGAACGCCGCACGGTCGGCAGCGGCGCATTGCGAGATCAGCAGGGCGACCGGATCATCCATGCGCGCGACGTTTACGGATTTTCGCCGATAATGCAAGCGGTTGGGCGAGAGAGTTCCTTCGCCTTACCCCCGCCGCCGCCGCCTTCCACCCTCATCTCCACTGGTCTTGGTGTTGAAGTTGACGTCGGGCAGGGAAACGATGCTCTCCAGATTTGGAAACAGTTCCACGGCGTTCGGGATCGCCGAGGCGTTGACGAAATGCTCCTGGAAGCGCGGCTCGATGGCGGTTTCGATCTTGTGGATGTCGCGCACGGTCGCTTCGATCTCGGCCCGTGCAGCGCGGTTCAGAAGCGCGATCCGCGCGCCGGTGCCAGCGGCGTTGCCCGCGCTGGTGACCTTGTTCAAGGGCACGTCGGGGATCATGCCAAGGACCATCGCGTGCTTGGGGCTGATATGCGCACCAAAGGCCCCGGCCAGGATGATGCGGTCGACGGTGTCGACCTCGAACTTGTCCATCAGGAGCCGCGCGCCGGAGTAAAGCGCGGCCTTGGCCATCTGGATCTCGCGGATGTCGCGGTTGGTGACGGTGATCTTCGGCCCGCCCTCGGCGCTGCCGTCGTGGACGAGGTAGCTGTAGGTGCGGCCATCCAGGAACAGCCGGTCCGACCCGGTCTGTTCGTTTGATCCGATCAGGCCTTGCGCATCGACGATGCCGGCCATCCGCATCTCGGCCACCATCTCGATGATGCCCGATCCGCAGATGCCGGTGATCCCGGTCGTGGCAGTTGCCGCGTCAAAGCCCGGATCGTCGGACCAGAGGTCCGAGCCGATGACCTTGAAGCGCGGGTCTTTGGTGATGGGGTCGATCTCCACGCGTTCAATGGCTCCGGGAGCCGCACGCTGGCCGGAGGAGATCTGCGCGCCTTCAAAGGCTGGGCCGGTGGGCGAGGAGCAGGCAAGGACCTTGGTGGTGTTGCCCAGCAGGATTTCCGCATTCGTGCCGACATCGACGACCAGCATCAGGTCTTCGGACTTGTCGGGGTTTTCCGACAGCGCCACGGCAGCGGCATCGGCCCCCACATGGCCCGCGATGCAAGGCAGAAGGTAGACCCGCGCTGCGGGGTGCATCTGCAGGTCCAGATCACGGGCGGTCAGGCGGAGCGCATTGGAGGTCGCAAGCGCGAAGGGGGCCTGACCGAGTTCATATGGGTCGATGCCAAGGAACAGGTGGTGCATCACCGGGTTGCAGACGAAGACGGAGTCCATGATGAGTGCGCGGTCGACTTTCGCCTCGTCGCAAAGCTGGCCGAAGAGGGTGTTCATCGCCTGTCGGACGGCAGCAGTCATCTCGGCAGCCCCGGAGGGGTTCATCATCGAATAGCTGACCCGGCTCATCAGGTCTTCGCCAAAGCGGATTTGCGGGTTCATCAGGCCCGAGGAGGCCACAACCTCTCCCGTCCGCAGGTCGCACAGGTGCCCCGCGATGGTGGTCGACCCAAGGTCTACCGCCACCCCGTAGATCGAGCCTTCGTAAAGCCCCGGCCAGACCTGCATGATCCGTGGCGTGTCGCTGTCGGACACCTGATGCAGGGCCACGGTGACCTTCCATTCACCCTTGCGCAGCGTGGGTTGCAACGTGGTCAGGATCGGCAGGTCGATGGTGACGTTCTGGAACCCCCACTGGTCGCGCAGCGCGTCCGAGAGACGCTCCAGATCGCCCGAGGGGTCGTGCATGTCAGGCTCGGCCACTTCGACGAAATGCAGATGGACCGAGGGGTCCATGCGGATTTCGCGGGCCTCGACGCGTTTCCTCACCACCTGCTTGTGAACCTGGCTTTCGGGCGGCACGTCGATGACGACATCGCCCATGACCTTGGCCTGACAGCCCAGACGGCGACCGTCGATCAGACCCCGGATGCGCTTGTAGCGATCCTCGACCGCGTTCCATTCCGACAGGGCATCGGCCTCGACCGTCACGCCGTGCTTGGAAAACTCACCATAGCCCGGGGTGATCTGGCATTTGGAGCAGATGCCACGCCCGCCGCAAACGCTGTCCAAGTCCACCCCAAGCTGCCGCGCGGCGGTCAGGACGGGTGTGCCCAGCGCAAAGCGCCCGCGCTTGCCCGAGGGGGTGAAGATCACGAGTGCGTCGTCAGTCATTTCCGGGCCTCTGCCCCGCGGCGGGGTCTTCGTGGGTGAAGTGGTAGACGATCTGGTCGAACCGGTCGCGGGCGAAGGTGTAGAACCAGCGGAGGGGTTCAGTCGCCACGGGCACGCCATGCTCGGCCATGCCGGGGATGTAAAGGGCGACGCCGGGAGCCATGCGGTGGGGGATGCCGTCGATCAGGACAATGCCCTCGCCCTCAAGCCCGAAATAGACCTCGGGCTCGGCGTGACGGTGCAGCGCAAAGGTCTCACCCGGTTGCATCTCGGCGATGCCGCAGACAAGCGCATCGGTTGGCGTGACCTCGCCCGAGATCAGCGTCCGCCAGGACAAGGTGCCGCGCGCCGGGTC
>JBGSVS010000554.1:0-21584 GCA_041752895.1 Tabrizicola sp. | reverse complement strand
GCGGGCCGACCCCCGCATCGCAACGCGCTACCGGAGGATGTTGGAGGCGCTGGCGTTGGCGCATACTCCGGTCGCGCTGGCAGCGTCGGACGGGGTGGCGTTGCGGCGGATCGGTGCGGCGACGCTTCGGCTTTTGCCCAAGGCAGACGGCTCGCCACCACTTCTGGTGATCGAAAACACGAATGCGGGCGCGCTGGAGCTTGTTGGCATCGACGGCAGCGTCCTGCGCCTGGCCTTGCCACCCGCCGACGAAGGCACAGTCATCCTCGCGCTTGGCGCTGATTTCCCAGATGCAGCCGCCACCCTGGCCTTGATCGAAGCGCATGACACTGCGCTTTATCTTCTGCCGTGACCGCGCCGGGTCGCCTTGCGGTCATTCTGCCGACGACAGGTGTCGCCCTGCGCCTCTTGTCGCTTGTCCCCCGGCCCGGCCTGCCGCATGGCGCGGCCTTTGCCGAAGGGGACTACCGGCCTTTGGCACTGTCGCCGGATTATCGCGCGCTGGTGGGCCCTGAAGGTCCCATCGCCCGTCACTTGGGCCTGCCGATCCCGCCGCATGAGCTGCGTCTGTCCGGCGCGCCTGAAACCGGCCGCAGCTGGGAGGCACCCGTAGCGCTGGCGCATCTTCTGCTGGCTCGGGGGTGGACGCTGACGCCTGACCCGGCCGAGGCTGATCTGACGCTTTGGGCGACTGGAGCGGTCGACCTCGACCTGACGCTCTTGCCCGGCGACTATGCCCCGGAACGAAAGGTCGCGTTGTCGATAGGGCTTCTGAGCAAGGCCCGCTCACCGCTTGCGGTCCTGCCGCCGGGGACAGGGCGCGAGGCCGCTGACGCAGCACTGAGGGCGGAAGGGATTGCCACGCTTTTGCCGAAGACGCTGGCAGAGGTGCTTGCTGCGCTGACCGCCAGCCCCAAGGCCGCAATGATTGCGCCCGAGGTGGCCAGCCCAACGCGACCCACCCCCTCGATCCGGCCAAGCTGGATCGCGGCTGCCTTGGTGGTGGTCGCTGGCGCTGTGGCTTTCGTGGCCGGAGCCTTGGATCCCTGGCTCAACGGCGATCAAACCGTCAGTGCCGGGCTGGAGGATCCTGTCACGCCCGACCTGGCAATCCAGGAATACGCCACACCCGAAGTCCAGCCCGAGCCCGATCCCGTGACTGCGACGGCATCAGGAGGCGACCCCGCTGTTGATCCTGTGGTTTCCCCTGTCCCTGCCGAAGCGTCGACACCAGACCCGGTTGCGCCGGAAACGGCAGGAAACAGCGACACCACCCCTGCCGTTCCCGCAGAAGCAGCGCCCCCTGCGCCCAACATCACTTTGGCCGAGATTCATGCCGTAGATGGCGCCACTTGCCGCAGGGCGCTGTTCGACCCGATGCAACGGCGGCTGCAGCCGCTGACTTGGGCACCGGAGGGATTTCCGACCTCGACCTTCGCACCCACGCTCTGCGGCATCGCCTTGACGACACCCGACGGCTCACCGCCCGCTGCCCCGACGTCTTCACCACCCGACGCCTTCCTTCCCGCCGATGGGCCAACGGGCAGCCTGCATCTTTTCTTGCGGGCGGGCCTGCAGAACGTCGTCTACACGTTCCCTGATCCCCGTGACGGGGCCAGCACACCCCTGAGCCATGAGATCAAAGCGCCCAACTAGTGGAGCCTGCCGATGTTTCTTCTGTCACGCACAGCCTTGCCCCTGATCGCTGCCCTTGGACTGGTGGCCCCTGCCAGCGCGCAAGAGGCGCTTTTCGATCCCGCGGACTATGGCAAGGCCAATCTGCCGGTCCGCCAGAATACCGGCGATGCCGCCGCCTTCATCGCGGCCAGCGAAGGCGGCGCGTTTGAACCGATTGTCGAACTGACGCCGAACGACCGGATGGCCTATCTTGCCCAACCCATCGGGCGCGTGGATGTGCTGTTGCGCGACAAGGCCACGGGCGAGCAGGGCGGGTCTACCTGCACCGGATCGCTTTTGGGCGGTGGCCTTGTTCTGACCAACAACCACTGCCTGCCGCAGGACGGGGCTTATGAGGTCGTCGAGGCCTCGATCCTGATGAACTACCACACGCTGGACGGCGTGGCCTCTGCCCGCTTTGCAATCGACCCGGCCGTCGTCGAGCACAGCTTCGATCTCGACTATGCGATTGCCCGTGTTGATCCTGCTGCAGAACAGCAGTTCGGCCATATCTACATCAGTCCAGCCGCGCCCGAGACAGGTGCCGCCCGCGTCGTGATCCACCATCCGCTGGGTCGGCCAAAGGTGATGAGCCGGTTCCGCTGCCTGGTGTTCAATGACCGCGCAGGACCTCCGGTTGTCGCTCATCGCTGCGACACGCTGCCGGGCTCATCCGGCTCGGTGCTTTTCGATGAACGCGGGGTGGCCGTCGCGCTGCACCGTGGCGGCGGGCTTGATCCTGCCGACCCGTCCAGCTTCAACATGGCCATCGACTTTGGCGCAATCCTGCAGGTCAGCGGAGTTCTGGGCGCAACCCCTGCGGTGACCGGGGCCGAGGCTGCCCTGCTGCCCGCCGATGGGACCCAGGCCGGGACCGCCCCTGCAACCAACGCGACACCTGACGCGGCACCTATCGAGAACGACGGCAAGCTTTCGACCGACGCCATGAACGATATTTTGAAAGGCCAATAAGAAATGTGCCGGATAGCGCGCAAAACGGCCTCTGCCCTGTCCCTTGATCCGGTAAGGGGCAAACCCGCCCCGCCAAGGAGAGACAAGATGACCCGTAAAGATCTGAAATCGTCGCTTCCCGCTTTCCTTCTCGTGCTGGCGATGGCCGGACAAGCTGCAGCGCAATCGCCCCTGAACGAACCCGCCCCCGGGAAGAAGTTCCCGCCGACAAAAGCTGGCGAAACGACCGAACAGCCCCTCGTCCCGTCGCTGCAGCAAAACCCGGCTGCAACTGAGCAGAACTTCGGTCAGACGGATGTCCCTGCGACCGACATCATTCGCGAGCTTGCCCCGATCGTCGGCGGCAATCCCGGTGCCCCGGTCGTGATCCAGACGCCGAACGGCTCGGTCACGACCGACAGCGAACGCGCAATCGACCTGACGGTCTACTTTGCCTACGACAGCGCCCGTTTGCTGCCCGAGGCGCGCGCCCAGCTTGATGCGCTTGGCTATGCGCTGAACTCGCCCGAGCTTTTGCCCTACGGCTTCCTGATTGCCGGTCATACCGACGCTGCAGGTCCCGCCGACTACAACCTTGACCTGTCGATCCGCCGCGCAATCGTCGTGGCCGAGTACCTGATCCAGTACCACGGCATCGCGCCCAACCGGCTGGTGGCGCATGGCTGGGGTGAATCCCGGCTGAAGGTCCCGTCTGATCCTGGGTCGGGTGCGAACCGTCGTGTCGAAGTTTCGCTGATCCTGCCGACCTATGGCGAGCTTTTCGTGCCGTCCTACGACTACATCGTGCCGGCCAACGGCCGCTCGGACGGGCTTTACTACCAGGACCAGGAAACCTGGGTTTGGCTGCCCGGTGGCGGCTATGGCCTGACCGACCCGCGCTGGCGTCTGTCGCGCTACGCGCTTGACGACTTCGGTGCCACGCCGACGCGGCCCGTCCGCTGGTAAACCCCCAGCCCCGCTGACCTGACCTTTCAACACTTCGGTAATGGCACCGCCCAACCGCCAAAAATATGCAAGGAGATCATCATGTCCCGACTGTTAGCCTTCTTCCTCGCTGCCTTCCTCGTGCCGATGGCCCCGCTTGCGGCGTCCGCCCAGGGCCTGAACATCCTCGTCATGGGCGAGGACGCCGACGAAGACAGCGTTCCCCGCGGCAATCGCATTTTCAACCGCGTGATCGCGGCTTTGAACGAAGAGATGAATGTTCAAGGCCACGATGTCTTCGATGAGACGGCCGTGGCCATGAACATCAACACCGCCAACCGCGTGCGCCGCCAGGACGCCGAGCTGATCGAGGTGGCCCGCGCGGTTCCAAACCCGCCGCTGGATGTGGTGGTGGTGTTCAGCATCTACGCTTCGGTCCGTGAGGGAGCCTACTCCGAGGTCCTGCGTCCCGATGTCCGCATCCCGGGCCGCGTGATCAACCTGCGGACCGGGCAGCTGATCGGTTCGTTCGAAGTCACGGGTCTGGACCTGCCGCCGCTGCCCGTCGCTTGCGAACGGGAGTGCCTTCTGGAAGAAGTCGGCAATCATGCCGCGATCCTGGGCGCCGAGCTGGCTGCGGCGCTGACGATCAAGCTTGACAGCTTCGTCGGCTCTGCCCCCCTTGACGGAACCGGTGCCGTGATCGTCGCTACGCCCGATCCTGCCGTTGGCGCGGTTATCGTTGAGGATGGCTGCGAGGGCCTGCCCACCGCCTATGTCCTGCGCTTCGATGGCTTCAGCACCGAAGAGATCACCGCCGTCGAAGAATACATGAATTCCTTCGCTTGCGTCCAAAGTGCCCGCCCGGCTCGCGCCTCGGAACGGTCGGCGGAATACTGGTACGAAACCCGCTCGGACAGCGCCCGGCTGACCCGCAACCTGCGCCTGATGCTGGAACACATGGGCATCGAAGGGCAGATGCGCTTTACCGGAAACACGATGGTCATGGTCAAGGTGGCGACCCGCTAGGCCAACGCTCTGTGCCGATAAGCTTTGTCTTCAGCGCGCGCCCCGAGCAATTGGGGCGCGCGTTCCTGTCAGACGGCCTCGTCAGAGGAAGCGCCCCACTGACGGCTTGACGCCCCCGCGACCGGATTTTGGGGCATAAGCCACTGTCTTCCAAAGCAGTTGCCGTGAACCTGAGCCGCGCAACCCAACAACCGGGCGATTACAAGCCAAGCGACTGGAGTCCTCTGACACTACCTGCCGCTCTTCGGCAGTCGCGGCTGATCTCCGGCACATTGGCAGATCAAACCCTGACCGCTACCCTCGACCGCACCGCGCTCAAGTCGGGCACGCCCCTTCAGGGGATCGCAATCGCCGCAGGTCATCACGACGCCTTCGTGCGCACCCGAACACCGCTCGCACTCCCGTCACCGAAGATCCAGCGAGCCATCCTCGATGGCACTCAGCCTGTCGACGTGACCCTTGATCGGCTGGTGCGACAGACCCTTGCGCTGGACGGGCGAGACCAGGGGCGGCTCTGAGTTTCCAAGTCCAGGTCCGGAATTGACGATAAGCGGCCGCCAACGCGCAACACCCGGTCTCCGCCTTTGCGAAGGCAATCCAGGCCGCGCCGGTCGTCAAAGATCAGGCGTGATCGGGGTTGCGGGCGTTTCGCGGGCAAGATCCTGCGGGCAGCCAGTGGCCCGGCGCTCCTGCAAATTCCCACAAGACAGGGAAACTCCCAGTGCGAAAACCGAAGCGCCTGATGCACCAAGCAGAGACGCAACCCGAAAGTGGCTGCCAATCTGGCGCGAATGCGTGTCTCTGTCTGGAAGCGGGGCGGCGAAAGGGACGGAATGGGAGTCAGGAAATGGTCGATTTGACGTAATAAAATTAGATATTTAAGTGATTTGCGGTGCTGTCAGACTACTGCGAACCAGTCTCCGTTACCCCAGCCTGAACCGCCCCGGGCTTACCGGAGGATGATTTCGGTTAGTTACGCGGCCATGGGTTCAGTTTCCAGACCTGCGTAGAAGTTTCCTTCGGCTTCGGCAGGCGGGATGTTCCCGATGGGCTCGAAAAGAGGGCGGTTATTGAACCAGTCCACCCATTCGAGCGTCGCGTATTCCACATCTTCGAAGCTGCGCCATGGGCCGCGGCGGTGTATGACCTCAGCCTTGAACAGGCCATTGATCGTCTCGGCCAAGGCGTTGTCGTAACTGTCGCCGACGCTGCCCACCGAGGGTTCGATCCCGGCTTCCGCCAGACGTTCAGTGTAGCGAATAGACAGGTATTGCGAGCCCCTGTCGCTGTGGTGAACCAAGCCCATGCCCTTGACCGGGCGGCGTTCATGGACCGCCTGTTCGAGGGCATCGAGCACGAACCCGGCATGAGGGGATGGGCTCACGCGCCAACCGACGATGCGTCGGGCATAGGCATCGATGACGAAGGCGACATAGACGAAACCCTTCCAAGTGGCGATATAGGTGAAATCCGAGACCCACAGCATGTTCGGCGCCGGAACACGGAACTGGCGGTTCACCTTGTCCAGCGGACACGGCGCCTTCTTGTCCGGGATCGTCGTGCGATGCGGCTTGCCCCTGATAATGCCCTGAATACCCATGTCTTTCATCAATCTCGCGACTGTGCAGCGAGCGACATCGAAGCCCTCACGACCGAGTTGCCGCCAGATCTTGCGCACGCCATAGACCTGCCAGTTCGCGTCGAAAACGCGCTGGATCTCGGGCCGAAGCGCCTCATCACTCTTGGCACGATCTGACAACCGCGCCGGATCGGCACGCTTGGCCCGATGTTCATAATAGGTGGCAGGGGCGATCGGCAGCATCTCGCAGATCGGTTCGACCCCATGCGCACCGCGATGGTCATCGATGAATTTGACCATCACTTCGACCGGCGGTCGAACTCCGCCATCGCAAAATATGCGCTGGCCTTGCGAAGAATCTCGTTCGCCTGGCGCAGCTCGCGGTTCTCGCGTTCCAGCGCCTTCATCTTCTCGGCCATCTCACTAGAGACGCCCGGGCGTTTGCCGCCATCAACCTCGGCCTTCTTGATCCAATCGTTCAGGGTCTGCGGCGCGCAGCCGATCTTCGTCGAGATCGACATCACCGCCTGCCAGCGCGATCCATGCTGCCCCTCATTGTCGAGGACCAGACGCACGGCGCGTTCGCGCACTTCAGGAGAAAACTTGTTCGTTGTCTTGCTCATGATGCTCCACCTTACTCAGGAGTTGGAGCCTCCGGCAAACCCGGGGCGGTTCACATCAGGTCCGACAACGGCCCGGAGTTCATCGCCAGGGCGGTGCGGGAGTGGATCGCGGCCGTCGGCGCGAAGACAGCCTACATCGAGCCTGGGTCCCCTTGGGAGAACGGCTATTGCGAGAGCTTCAATTCCAAGCTCCGCGACGAGTTGCTCGACGGGGAGATCTTCTACAGCCTCGCCGAGGCAAAGATCATCATCGAGAGCTGGCGCCGCCATTACAACACCAAGCGCCCGCACTCATCACTGGGGTATCGCCCCCCGGCACCTGAGGTCACCCAGTGGCCGGCTTCGCCATCCGGAGCCGCTTTGCCTGCCAGCCCGGCCATAGCGCCAAGGCCCGTCATGCACAAAGACTGAAACCGGACCACTCGATCGGGGCAGGCCACACATTTCCGGTCCCCCAGGCGAAGGCGGCCAGAAGCGCGATTGCCGTTGCCTGGTTCGGGCTCATGCCTCCACCTGTTGGTTGCAATAGCGGGTGGCGGTCTTGGCATTGTGCCACAAACTTCTGGTATGAAATTGATTTTTGGCCACTGCAACGAACGGCGCAAGAATGGCTGCGTTCTTTGCCGTGTCCTGTGCCAGGTTGCTAAAGGTCATGAGGATGCGCTCCGTCAGATGCGGTTACGGGTCAGGGCGCCGGACTGCGGCGGCTGCCAAGGGTCATTTGGCGAATGTTAAGGCGATGATTCTGGCCCTAGTGCGCGCTCGGCCTCTGGTGGAGCGGCTGCAGCAGGGATGCGCTGCCTAGAAACTGCCGCGTGCAGGATTGGGGATGGCAGAGCCAAAGGCCATGATCCGTGATCTCGACCCGAACAAACCCGTCACGCTCGTATGCAGCGAAGTAGGTTTGCAGGGTTTCCGCCATGTCCCTGGTAAAGTCGGCGTAGGCTAGGGTTCTGATCATTGGATGGGTTCCTATCGAGAAGGGTTGGAAGGTCGGGCACTCAGCCCTGTGGCCCGGTGATGGAAATCAGAACGGCAAAGGCCGAACCCGCGAACACGAACCCTACGGAACGTCGGATCCAGATCGCGTGTGGCCAATGACCACTCTGCAGGATGCGTAAACCCAGGACCGAAGCGATCAGAACGCTGCGGAGGAACGTGACACCCCCAACGACGACAAAGATCGCGAAGAGTTCGCTGAACGAGAGCACGTCCGGCATCGCAAGGAACTGGCTGGCGAAAAACGCACCCGTGATCGGGTTGACGGTGGCCGTCACGAAGCCGAGCATGAAGTCGGTCCGATGCGCCGCGTTTGACCTTGGCGCGCCGGGTTTGAAGATCAGTTGCCAAGCCATGTACAGCAGCAGCATTGCGCCGACCGCACGACCGACGGGCTCCCAGCCTTCGAAGACAGGGATCGCGCTTGCCACACAGTAAACGCCGACGGCAAGCGTAAGCGAGCCGATGGTCACGCCGTGGCACATCGGCAGTGACCCCCAGAAACCGCGTTGCAGCGCCACGCTTGCCAAGATCATGAGGTTGGGACCAGGCGTGATCAGGCAAAGCACGTAGCCAATTGAAAAGATTAGGACTGGGGAAAGCAGATCACTCATCATGATGTCCCTCTCACCTTTGACCGAGGCGTCAGGAAACTGCGGAGCGCGCCTGAAATGGGGCTGTCCAATGACCTCCGCAAAGACTCGTTCGGGGGGGCAATCATCGCGGGATTTCTCCGGGAATTGGGGTTTCGTGCGCCTGGCCTGGCAGCTGCTAGAACGGTCAGTGGACGCAACGGATCAATGTTCATCTGGGCGTTCTCTAATCATCGCCGGTGCTGTGCCCAGAACCGGGTTAAGTGCCACTCGTGAGCGCTGCGTGATCGCTGCGTGATCGCTGCATGATCGCTGCGTGATCGACCGCGGGCTTCGTAAAAGTCATCGGAGACCGGCTTGGATCTTGCCGCTTCTGGTTCTGAAAAAAACTGGGTGGCCAACGAAACAGCACGAAATGACGGTTGGCGCGCTGCAAAGTCACGACGTCAGGCTGTCTTGCGAGACTGGCACCAGCCAGTTCGAGGGATGGGGAGTGTCGCAGACGCAGGCATCGTTATTTTTGCGGCGTTCTTGCGTGATTGCGGTACGCTGGGTCTTTCTGGAGTTTGATCAAGCCACAGCAACGTCTAGGGTCAGCCGTGGATGCACCAAGCCGAAGAGGTGTTTAGCATGCAGCTTTCCCTCACCTTGATCGGAGGGTTTGCCGTTGAAGCCAGCGGCGACGCCACGCTCAAGATCTCCCTTACCAAGGCAAAGGCGATCGTCAGCTTTCTTGCGCTTGCTCCTGGCGGAGCATCGTCGCGCGATGAACTCATCTCGGTCTGGTGGAGTGATCGGCAGCGGGTCCAGGCCAATCAGAGTCTCAGGCAGACGATGCTGTCCTTGAAGCACGACCTGGCGCGTGCCGGAGCGTCTCAACTCGTCTGCGTCAAGCGCAACGAGATTCGCCTTGACCTCACCTGGATCAAGGTCGACGCCTTGGTACTTTCCGGCCTCGCAAGATCGGAAAGCACGCTTTCAACGGACAATGCCCTAAGCTTGCCGGTCGGCGGATTTCTTCAGGGGCTTGTGACGCGCGACCCTGTTGGTGACGCTTGGATCGAGGATCGATCGGTCGAGTTCTCCCGCTTGCGGCTTGGCCTCTTGAAGAGAACTCTCGCGACGGCCCTTTCTGCGGACGATTTTGACGCCGTCGAAATGCTGGCGCGGAGGATACTCGCAATCGATCCGGTTGCAGAAGTTGCCCATCAAGCACTGATTTCCGTGTTTTTGGCGCGCGGCGAACGCAGTCTTGCAGTGCGACAGGGGCAACTGCAGCGGGGGGTGTCGCTGTCGCGGTTGGCGGTGACCTCGTCGGCAGGCGCGCGATCCTTGGCTGCGGAAGTGGCCGCATGTGCCTTTGGGGTCATTGGGGATGGGCGACAGGGCCAGGCCGCACCCAAGCCAGGTCTGCTTGTGATGCCGTTTGCAACGGCCGACGGAACGCCTGCGACGGCGCGGCTGGCCTTCGGTTTGACCGACGATCTGGTTGTTGACCTGTGCCGCCTGTCCCTGGTCTCCATCTTGCCACCTGGCACGACGTCGGCGCTTGGACTGGATCATGTCGGACTGTTGGAAGTTGCCCGCCACCTGGGCGTCGAATACTGCCTTACAGGCTCCATTGAAACGAACGGCGACCACGAAAAAGCGCGCTTTCGGCTCAACGCGATCCTTTCGGACGTCACATCTGGCCGTGTTCTGTGGGCCGAACGCTACGAAAGGAGCAATCGCGACATCTGGACTGTGCGGGCGGATCTGTCAGCGCGGATCGCGGGCACCGCATCCCAGGCGGTGGACATGGCCGAGATGGCTCGCGTTCAGGAAACGGGTACGAGGAACCGCGACGCCTGGGCGTTGCGCGTGATGGCGCAACGGAACTTCCTGCGTTACACGCGCTCGGCGAACGCGCGGGCCAGAGCCTTGTTCACCCAAGCGATCAAGCTCGATCCCGGCTTCACGATGGCGGAAACCGGCCTCGGCTGGACGCATCTCGAAGATCATTGCTTTGGCTGGACCCAGCTCCACGCGAACTCGCTAGAAGCAGCCGAGGCATACGCCAAACGGGCGTTGCAGAAAGACCCTCATTTCTATTCGGCGCTCCACCTGCTCAGCTATGTTGAGCTGTGCCGTCGCGAGTATGGGAAGGCCGCCGAGATTTGTGCAAAAGCGCGGGACGACAATCCGGGCAATCCGGATCTTCTTATCCATGAGGGCTATGTGATGAGCTGCGCAGGTGCCCCGCAGAAGGGAGTAGATACAATCATGCAGGCCTTCGCGATCAATCCCTTGCATCCGAAGTGGTATCACCTGCTTGCCGGCAGTGCAGCCCTTGATGCCGAGCGAACCCGGACCGCCATCACAGAACTCACCCGCTTTCTTGACGCACAGCAAGGACCGGTCATCGGCCTGAAGGCGCAGGCCATCAGAACGCGCGCTGCTGCGCATGCCCTTGCTGGCGATATGGATCAGGCGTTCGCCGATCAACAGGTCTACATGTCAGCCAACCGTCAGTTCAGCGTCCAAGTGTTTCAGCGTACCTTTCCTCGGCAGCATCGTTCTGTCGTGGAGCGGCAGGCAGATGCACTTCGCGCGGCAGGCTTCCCAGAATGAGCCTGATCGGCGCTACTCGCTTATGATGCAGAGAGTTCGAGACGTGCTTTGGTCGCGAAAGCCGATCGCCTTAGGCCAAAGTGCCAGGGGGACTGGTCTACAGGTAGAGTCCGAGGTGATCCGGCCCCGTCTTGTTTTTCGCCAAGCGACAATCGTCGCAACTGCGCTCAAAAGCGAATGAGCTCAATGCTTTTCTTACATGATGCCATCAGTCGTATCGCGTGACACGCATCTGATGTCGGCAAAACCGAAGAAGGGCGGGCTTGGTGGACAGGAGGTGGTCCCATGTCCGTCGATCTTATTCCCGCCCTTCTGCCTGCCCGCGTCCTTTGGAACAAGGGCCGCGTCTTCGGCCAGATGCGACCGCTGCTGCCGCGGCACGTCTGGTCCAGCCGGGTCCGCCTTGAGATAGCGGACGATGCTCGCGATCTCGCACTCTTCAACATGGCTGTCGACAGCAAGCATCGTGGTTGCGATCCTGTCAGCCACAGGGTCCGGGATGTCATCGCCGCTGGGCGCATCAAGAAGCGCGCCTCGATGCTAGAGAGCCAGACTAGCAAGCCGGTGCCCTTCGAGATACCTGGGACCACTGGACTTTCCACCGGCCGGGCAGCGGCGTTCGGGCTTTCACCACTTGTCCATAAAAGGATAGTAGCCGCAGAGGGCGCTCCGCCCAAACAACCCCTCCGCTAAAGCGGCAGCGATCGCCCGCTTTCCGCCTTTCTCGTCTTGGCCGTGGTTTTCGGCCCAGCGCTGCTGTTCTTCGGACAGATCATCAAAGTCAGCTTTGTCACGTTGTCTTTGGTGATCCTGGTACTGCAGGCGGCACGCGCTTCAGGGGATGGGCACGGTATCAAACCTCATCCATCGGTTTGCCTCTGACTGGTTGATCGTGGCCGCTTCAAGTTCCTCAGTCGCGCAAGCATGTTCGATCTTGTGCGGCTTTAGGTTGAGTGGGGCTTGGAGTGGCACCGCCAAACGAATGGTTTAGTGGTCAGTTTCACAGTCGCGGAAATGCGAGGGATTGATCCTTCAAGAGGGCGAGGCTGCCGCAAACTTCGCCACAAACCAAGCAATTTCGGCAGCAACTGCGCAGGACGTTTGCTTCGAGTGGGGTCGATTTCCAAGGTCGAACCAGCCGAGATTTCCTTTTTTCCTTGATGCAGAACTTGCGGTCGGACCTTGGGGTTTCGCGGGACGATGACGCTGTGCTGACAGTCCGAGAGCAGATTTCCTTCATCGCGGTGGGGTGATCGAAAGTCAGCCCAGAACCGCGAAAGACGAAAAACGAGCTTCAGGAGAAAAAAATGTTCAAGCTCTCAGTCCATTTCGTGCTGCCCGCATTGCTGCTTGTTGCCGGGGCCGCAGAAGCCCAGACGCAACATGGCGTCGCGAGCGACGGCCCGGCACAGCTGTACGTCAAATGCTCCACCGTTGGATCGGATGAACACGACAGCCGTCAGTGCATCGCATTCCGGGCCGCCGCCAACCGGGAAATCTCTGTTTGCATGAACAAGGGGGCCGCGAACAGCCACGGCTATCGCGCACTGCGGCTGCGCTGTGTCGAGCAGCAGGCCGTGCGGTTTACCGATCCGGTCGATTGAAGAAACCCCAACGTCGCAGGTCATCCGACCTGTGACGTTGGCATCGGGACATTCACAAAGGAGACTTCCATGAAGTTCATGAGCAATGACCGCGCGGAATTCCGGATGGGTTTTCCGCCTGCGCTGCAAAAGACCCTTGATGATGCGGAACGGCGCATCAAGACCGCACATTCCTCGCATCTGGGTTACCCGTATAACCTGGATTTCTCGCCGCAAGTTCCCGCCAATTTCGCGGGTTTCCTGATCAACAACCTGGGCGACCCATATGCCGGCTCGCACTATGCCTCGGAGGTCTGTGGGCTGGAGCAACAGGCGGTCAGCTGGTTGATGCGGCTTTGGGGCTGCTATGATCTGTCAGACTACTGGGGCTCGATCGGCGCAAGCGGCACCGAGGGAAATCTCTGGGCGCTGTATCTGGGCCGTGAAGCCCAGCCGGAGGCGGTGCTGCTTCACAGCGCCGAGGCGCATTACTCGATCCCGAAGGCGGCCCGGATCCTGCGCATCGAGGCACGGGAGGTCCGGGCCAATCCGGCCGGAGAGATCGATCTTGTCGATCTGGCCGACAAGCTTGCGGGCCTGGGAAGCAAACCTGTCATCCTGGCGCTGACCTGCGGCACCACGATGACCGGGGCGCACGACGATATCGGCGGTGCGATCGAGGTGCTGGAAGAGGCGGGATATGGACCGGATCGGCGCTATATTCATGTCGATGGAGCGCTGAACGCTATGGTCGTGCCGTTTCTGCCAGAAGCGCCTGTCGATATCCGACCAACGTTTGATCATGCGATCGACAGCATTTCGACATCGGGGCACAAGATGATCGGAACGCCGATGCCCTGCGGGGCGCTGGTCTGCCGCAAGGGCCATAGCCTTCGGATTTCCCGTGCCGTGGCCTATCTGCGGTCAAACGACACCACGCTGATGGGGTCGCGCAACGGTCACGCCGTGCTGGCAATCTGGGCGCGCCTTTTGGGACATGGCTACGGTCGCTTTGCGCATGATGCGCTGCGTGCGACCACGCGTGCCAAGGACCTTGCCGGCCGGTTGAAGGCTGCGGGGGTCGATGTGCTGTACAATCCGTGGGGCATGACTGTGGTCTTCCCCGAGCCTGACCTCGCCACGGTGAAGACCTACCAGCTTGCCTGCAACAAGGGGCGTGCCCATGCGATCGTGATGCCCAGCGTGAAGGAGGGGCTGATTTCGGGCTTTGAAGCCGATTATCTGCGCTGGTTTCGGTCCTGAAAGCTGCAGAATTGACGCTGGTTTGACGATGGCCGCCCAAGCTGTGGCCATCGTCTACCCTTGCGCTGCGTCAGAAGGAGCTGCCATGGCCGTTTCCAACAAGTCGAACAAGTCGAACAAGTCCAACAAGTCCAATAAGTCGGGCCTGGACGCGGATGAGCTTTCCGCTGTTGGAGAAGAGTCGTCGATCACGCTGTCCGATGCACTGCAATCGGCCTTGCTGGCGTTCAAGGTTCCGAACCCGCCCGTCCGGGACCCCAAAACGATCATCGTCCCGGATGAGCTTCAGTTCTACCGGATGAACGCAAGGCATCGCGATCATCTGTTGGTCAAGGAGATCCTCAAGGATGTCACGGTGGCAGAAGTTACTGCCCCTCCGCCGGGCCCGGATCAGAAAACCGCGAGCTTTGCTGTCGGCGGAACGCGTTGGTTGAGCCTGACGATGGATCTTTCGGACAAGGGTTTCTGGGACCGGCAGGTGAACGACCTGATCAGCATGAAATGGCATCGGGACGAGCGGATGTCCGAGATCGTGCTGCAGCAGACGGATCTGCTCAGCTTCATGACGCTGGGTCTGCCGGTCGCGGCGGACACGCATCCCTGGCTGATGGTGATGCTGGACATCGTGCAAGAGGTTGCCTTCCAGGTGGCCACGGAATTCAAGGCCATCTTCAAGATGCCGCGCCCGGACCAGCTTTCCCCGGCCGTTGCGCCAATCATCCGCACCCCGGCCCATAGTGCCGTGCCAAGCGGTCATGCGACCGAGGCTTTTGCCGCAGCCGCTGTGCTGGGCGCGTATTTTCCCGACCACAAATCGCAAGTGCGCCTGATGGCTGCCCGGATCGCGATGAACCGCAGCTTTGCCGGAGTTCACTTCGCTGTGGACCATCATGCGGGGGCGATCCTGGGCGACGCGCTGGGTCGGCTGATCAGCGCGCGTGTGCTGGGTGGGGCGGCCGCTGCACCAAGTGCAATGTCGTTTACCGTCGGCATTGCACCGGTATCGGGCACCCCCCTGGGCGCGGATGTCGAGAGTTATGCCAGTATGCCGCCCGCCTTTGCGATAACGTCGGGCGCGACCCCCCCGGCGGGGCCGCTGCTGCAGCTTTTGATGCAGCGCGTTCGGGCCGAGCTTTGACGGGGAGGTCAGCATGGAAGAGGACGTGACGTTTTCCGACCCGCCGCATTCGGTGCCCGACGGCGATCTGGAATTCCTGCCCTACAACTACCTGCCCGCCGCGTTGCCCGCGATTGCAGGCGACAGCACGGCGCAAAACCGGATCGTGATGACCTTTCCCAAGCCCGCGTCAAATCCTGATGCGATTGCCACGGCCATGGTCTATACCTCGATTGACGCCAAGCTTCTGGGACAGCCCGACGCGACAGCTGCGTTCCTCAAAGGGGCGCAGGAAATCCTCACCGGCGCGGGCTTCATTCCGCAACCCTGGTTTCTGGGGCCGCCGACTGACCTGAACCAAGACCAAAGCACCCTGCGAAACCTAGAGCGAACACCCATCGACCTGGGCAACGAGACGGACTACGCGGCAGTGGTTGTGGTCATCGACGTCGGGATAGCATTCTGGAACCGCCGGTTCGTCGACTCCAACGGCCCCCGCTTCAAGGCCATCCGGTTTCTGGACTTTGACCCTAACGTGGACGAGAATGGAGTCCCCATTCCACCGACGTTGGACTTCGGCGAAATCCAGGCAATGTGCTTGAAGGCTGCAGCTGGCGGCGATGAGTACCGCAAGATCGTGCAGGAGCTGGGTCGCAGGTTTCGGGGCAGCTTTTACGGCTCGCCCGCGGCAGAAGATCTTGATGGCCTCTGGCATGGCACGGCGATGGCCGATCTGGCGGCAGGGCATTCTGGTGATCCAGACAAGCGTGTCGCGCTCTTCGGTCTCGAACTTCCAACCAAGATGGTGAGGGACTATAGCGGCGACAGCCTGACGGCCAGCCTGCTTGCGGTTCTGGACGCAGCACTTTCGATGACGTCAAAGATCCGGGGAACGCCGGTGAGCATCTTGCTTCCCTACGCGTTTTCCGGTGGCCTGCAGGATCGAAGCCATCCCGCAGCCGTGGTCATCGAGAACTTCCTGGCGGTCCATGCCCGTGCCCGTGCCGGTCTGAACATCGTCGTTTCGGCTGGCAATCTGCTGCAAGACCAGCTTCGTGCCAAGTTGCCCGGGACCCAGGAAAACGGCGTGCCCCTGAAGCTGGATTGGTGGGAGGCGACGGATGATTTCTCGCCCAATGCCGTCGAGGCGTTTATCTCCGACGTCTCGCAGATGAATGGCCGGGCCAGCCTAAATATCAAGGCGCCAACAAGCGAAACGGCTTTAAGTAGCGGGCTGATCGAAGGGCAGTCCCGCAAGATCCTTCGCCAGGGTGCAGTCATTGGTTTTATCCAACGGTTCAGGAACATCGGCACCACGGCCCGACTACGGCTTTCCCTGATGCCCTCGGGGCGACGCGGCACTGAGGTCGTCGCACCGCACGGCCGCTGGGTTCTGTCGACCCCGTCCACGCAACCCGCCGACCTATGGGTGCTGCGCGATGACCGCGATCCGGTATTCGACCGCGAATATCCGCATCGGCAATCCCATTTCGACCATCAGATGTACCGACCGACCAACAAGCTGGGTGAGCCCGGCCGCGACGACGATCCGGGCAGCCCGGTGATGCGGTCCGGCACGCTTTCCCCTTTGGCAACCGCCGTGGGGGTCGACGCCGTGCAAGCCGACGAAAAACTTGGAAACTCAGCGCAGCGCCAGGCCCAGTATTCGGGCAAGCCGGATGGGACAGAACCCGTGGCCTTGCACTATCTGGTCGATGACGGCTGGATCGAGTGTGGCGTCCCGGCCGCAGCGAACGGGTCCGAGCAGCGGGTTCGGGTTTCGGGAACATCGGCGGCGGCGGCACTTCATGTGCGCGAGAGCATCGGCCTGGGTCCCCCGCCACCGCTATGACAGGATGCTGCGCAGCTTTTCGACCAGTCCCAGCGCGCGCAAGGTTTCCAGCGGGTAGTCCGGCCGAAGCAGCATCCTCGGCGTGAAATCGGGTTCAAGGCGGCGCAATCGCGCGGAAAAATGTTCTGCCTCCTGGGGCACGCCGGTCAGATAGGACAGCGCGACCAGATAGCGCAAGGCCGGGCGGTAGAACGGCATCTTGTGGTGACATTCGCGCGCGGCAATGAAGGCCGTCTCGAATTGCAGAAGACTGAGGGACGTAAGGCAAGCCTGCATGTCCCAGCTAAAGGCGTTGTCCATGCCTTGGGCCGCCAAGCGGGCGCGTTGCGCCAGGTCATTCGCCTGTTCGTACTGCCCGTGCAGGATAAGGGTCTGGCTTAGCGCATCCAGCGCATAGGGGTTCTGATCCGCAACTTCGGTCGCGCGCAGGGCAAGGTAGTGCGCGACATCAAGATCACCCTCCAGTTTCAGCCGCACCTGCGAGGTCAGGGCAAGCACCACCGGATGATCGACCATGGTGCGCAAAGCTTCGTCGGCGAAGGCGCTGGCTTCGGCCACCATCTCGGCGTTGCTGTCGCGGAACTCCAACGCATAGGTCAGCCGGATAAAGCTGCGCCAGGCGAGGGCCAGACCGCGAAGCTCTCCATGCTGGATGCTGGCGAACATCTCGTCCGCCTTGACCAAGGCGTCGCGCTCGTATTCGTAAACCCGTCGCACAGCGCGGTGGAACGTCTGCTGATGCGCCATATGAGGTGCGGCGGCGACAAGATCGGCAACCTTGCGCACCGTCTGATTGACCAGCCGCGTAGCTTCTGGCGCGTCCCAGAGGTCCGAGATCGACGAACTGATCGACAACCGTCCGGACCAGACCACGCGCCGGGATGGCAGTCCGGTCACCCGGATCATCATGAAACCTGCGTCGCCTTCGCCATAGGTCTCAAGCTCGACCAGCACGTTCGCGCTCTCTTGGCCTGCAGCGTCGACGTCCGGACCGGATTGCAGCACGTCCATTTCACCGATGAGCGCCAGGTCCCCGGCAATCCGTTGCGACAAGGCGCGGGTCAGAAAGGTGATCCGGGACGACAGATCATAGTCCGTGTGGCGCAAGAGCACCGTGGCACGGCTCCGGCCGTCAAGCTGATTTTGGGCCACCTGAGGGGCGGGCGCGTCTTCTGCCTTGGCCTGCCGTTGGTCTCGCAACCAGTTGCTGAACTCGGGATCGCGCACGTCGATCTCATCCAGAAACTCCCCCGCCTCGTCCGTTGACACGGCAACTTCGGGGTCGAACCAGATCGCGTAGCGATCCGCTTTCAGCCGATCACCTGCCTTGCCCAAAGCCTTGCGAATGTTTAACAGGGCCTGGCGCAGGCTTCCTGACCCCTGCTGCGGATCGCGATCGCTCCACAGCTTGTCCTGCAGCCAGGCCCGGGTTCGGCGCTGCCCCGGAGACAACAGGACCAACGCCACTAGCGCGCGCTCCTTCATGCCGACTGGCGTGATGTCCGTACCGTCGTCGTCCTTGACACGGAACGGCCCATTGATTCTGACGCGCATGGGAAACTGCCGAAATTTTGCACTTTGTTTCTAGATCAGCGTTTCCGCAGTTTCGTGCAAGTTTCCTTTGGGTCAAGCAGAGACTGCGCCCTTGCCGGGATGGGGCCGGTTATATGGCGGCCATCGCGGCGCGCTCTTCCGGCGACAGCACCAGGGCATGTCGGGCAATCATCCGGAAATAGAGAAGCCCCAACGCCAGCCAGACGACGACCCAGACCGTGCCGGTTAGGAAGGCTGGGTCCTGGACCTGGCACGCAATCGTCACCACCGAGATCGAGATGGTAAGCCAGGCGCCAAACCCTCCCACCGGGCTTTTGTAAGGGCGCGGCAGGTCCGGTCGCGTGCGGCGCAACATCAGAAAGGCCGCGGCGCGCGAGATGTAGGAAAGCATCGCCCCGAAGACTGCCATATGCAGCAAGGTTCCTCCTATCGCCGAACCGGCCTCCTGCCCTAGGGCAAGCCGAAGCGTGATCATGATGCCAAGCCCAAGTGCCGAACCCGCTAGCATTGCCCTGACCGGAGTCTTGCGTTCACCATTGGTGATGGAAAGACCGCGTGGCAGATAGCCCGAGCGCGACAGCGCAAAGATTTGACGGCCTTGGGCAAAGAGGATGGCATGAAAGCTAGCTACCAGTCCGGACAGTGCCAAAAGCCCCAAGATGTCTGCGCCCGCCGTCGGCAGCAGGGCGCGAAAGCCCATCAACACAGGTTCGCCAGACCGGGCAAGGTTGTAGGACCCGACGCCGGGCAAGGCAGGATTGACCAGCATGATAAGAATGCCGGTCATGATCAGCGTCCCCAATGCAAGAAGGATGCCTTTGGGCATGTCGCGCACCGGATTGATGGTCTCCTCGGCGGCCAGGGGAAGCTCTTCGATGGCAAGGTAAAGCCAGACCGCAAAGGGCAGGCAAGCCAGCACGCCCATCCAGCCTAACGGCAGGAACGGGCCGTGACCTTCGGGCAAAAGCGACCCGTCCGCCCCGATATTCAGCGCCCAGCGGGCAACGTCGATGTTCGGCAGGCCGATCGCGCAAAAGTACAGAAGGACCGCCAGCGAAGTCAGCGTCACCACCAGCGTGATCCCGAAGGTCAGCGCCACGCCAAGCATGTTCAGGCCCAGGAACACGGCATAGATGCCGCACCACCAGACGATATCGGGTACTTCTGGACCGAAGATCGCCGCAAGATATGCCCCGATGAAATAGCAGATCACCGCCGGGGTCAGGACATATTCGATATGCTCGCACAGGCCCGAGACAAAGCCCCAGAACGGCCCCAGCGCAACTCGGGCATAGGAGTAGGACCCGCCGGACAAAGGCAGAGCGGCGCTCATCTCGGCAATACAGAACGACAGGCACAGGAACATCACCGCCATGATCGCCGCTGCGATCATCATCCCGCCCCAGCCACCGCTGGCGAGACCAAGGTTCCAGCCGGAGAAATGCCCCGAGATCACCGCGCCGACGCCAAGGGCCCAAAGGGACCAGATCCCGGCAAAGCGCCGTAGTCCGCGCCTTTCGAAGTAGTCGGCCCCGACCACTATATAGGTGACGCCGGAGCGTGGGCGGTTCGGGTCAGAATTCAGTGTCATGGAAATCTCCAGATTTACGATTTTTCAGAATGGGTTGCGACTTGGGAAGCGGGCCGGATCGGCCAGACTTGCAGACCACCAGGATCGCAGCCATCATCAGAGTTGCCCCGAGGATCACGCCAAGGTCCGGCCGCTCGCCCAGCACGAGGATGCCCCCGGCGGCGCCAAAAAGGCTTTCCGCCGACATAAGGATCGCGCCAACCGATGCAGACAGGCAGCGCTGCGCGACGCTTGCCAAGCCGAACGCCAGGGCAGTCGAGAAGACGCCAAGATAGAAAATCTCGGGCAAGGCACCCATAAAGTTGCGCTCAAGCTCCGGCTCGGCCGAAAGGCTGAATGGCAGGGCGATGCAAGCGGCGCACAGGCATTGCACAAGCGTTGTCAGGACCGGAAGGCCATGCCGCGTGACGTGGCCGACCAACAGGATCATCCAGATCGCGTAGAACAGGGCCGAGACAAGGCACCACGCGTCGCCCGCATTCATCGGCTGCCATTTCAACAGCACCCCGCTCATGCAAAGCGCGCCAAGCAGCATCGCCGCCGCGGCAAGCGCAGTGCTTGGCCCCGGCCTTTCGCCGAACAGCAGCCACGCCAGAATGGGCGTCAGCACGCAGGTGGCGTTGACCAGAAACGAGGCGTTGGTGACGGTTGCAGTCTGATAGCCCCATTGCTGGCAGATCAACGCCATCCCGAAGCAGGCCCCGACGGGCAGGGCGCTTCTGAACCAGGCGGCCGTCACCCCACGCGACAGTTCCGGCAGCAGCATCGGCGCAATCGCCACCGCTGCGACCAGGTTGCGCAGCAGGACAACGGTAAAGGGGTCCAAATCCTGCAGGACCGTCTTGTTGGCTAGATTGCCGGAGCCCCAGAAAAATGCGGCCAGCAACAACATGGCGCTTGCCCGTCCTGCCGGATGGATCCGGAACGCACTGACGGGCTCGTTTTGCAAGATCAATTGCTCCTCCAATTCTTGGGCCGGCTGTTGCGCAAGGTTTGTGCCTTTGCGAGCGAGCCGCGGTGAATGGAGGTCGGGCTAAGTGAGGCTTGTTAGGCCAGCGCAATTCGCCCGTGATTTATGGCGCCATGAGCGTCAATGGCGGTGCCCAGAGGATAGTATGGTCAGACCAGTCTGGACTTGCCCGGAGAATGTGGAGAGCACCAACTGAGGAACCAGGAGGTGTTCTATGGGAAACGGGAACAGACCGACGCCGGAGTTTCGGCGTGAAGCGGTGCGGCTTGCACTGACCAGCGGCCGGACGCGGCGGAAGATAGCGGAGGATCTGGGCATCGGCTTGTCGACGCTGACGCGGTGGCTCGGGCAGGAACGGGATGTCAGGGAGCCGAGTGAGGTCCCGGTCGATCTGCATGCCGAGTTGAAGCGGTTGCGGCGAGAGAATGCGGTTCTGAAGCAGGAGCGCGACATCCTAAAAAAGGCCGCGGCCTTCTTCGCGAGAGAGGGAAGTCGATGACCTTCGGCTTTATCGAAGCGGAGAAGGCCAGCTTCCCGATCAGCCGGATGTGTCATGTCCTCGAGGTCAGCCAGAGCGGGTTCTTTGCTTGGCAGGAACGGCCTGCTTGTCGTCGTCAGCAGCAAGACATGGTCTATCTGGCGCATATC
>JBGSVS010000553.1:0-13205 GCA_041752895.1 Tabrizicola sp. | reverse complement strand
CGATGGGGGCGTCGTGCCCCTGCCCTTCGCGCCTGCGGGCGAGGGTCCGTGGCAGCTGGGTATCCGGCCCGAGGCGCTGACGGTTGCGGCGGATGGGGTGACGAAGGCAACTGCAGCGGTCGTCGAGCGGCTGGGCGACCGGACGCTGGTCTATGCAAAGCTTTCGGACGGATTGCAGGTCATCGCACAGGACAGCGGCAAGTCAGAGGTCAAGGCCGGAGACAGCATCGGCCTGCGCTTCGATCTGGCGGAGTTGCATCTGTTTGACGGCAAGGGCCGGGCGGTATCGGGCTGAGCGCGGAGTTTTCGAAAACTCTGCACCGGAGCCTTTGAAGGCTCCGATACGATTTCTTTGAAGAAATCGGCGCCTCAGCCCTTGATCCCGGCCGAGAGCGTGATCGCCTCGGTCACTTTGCGCTGGAACAGAAGGTAGGCCAGCGCGACTGGCAGACCGGCCAGGACGGCGGCGGCAAGCTGGCGGGCGTAGTAGACCCCGAAGGCGTCGTTCACTTGCGTGATGCCGACGGGGACGGTCATCATCTCGGTCTTGGTGACCGACAGGAACGGCCAGAGGAAAGCGTTCCAGGTCCAGATGAAGGTGACGATGGACAAAGCCGTGGTGACGCCCCAGTTCATCGGCAGGTAGACCTTGAAGAGGATGCGGAACTCGCCCGCGTTGTCCATCACGGCGGCCTCGCGGAAGTCCTTCGGGACCTGGTCGAAGAACTGCTTGTAGACGATGATGATGACCGGATGGATCAGCTGCGGCAGCATGATCCCGGCCCAGGTGTTGATCAGGCCAAGCTGGGCGATCAGCACGAAGTGGTTGATGATCAGCGCCTGCGTCGGGACCATGAAACTGGCCAGGATCAGCCACCACAGGGCCTTCCTTCCGGGGAATTGCAGCTGTGACAGCGCATAGCCGGCCAGCATCGAGGTCACGATGGTGATCAGCGTCACCCCCAGCGCCACGGCGATGGAGTTGAGATACCAGGTCATGATCTGGGTGTCGAAAACCGCGGTGTAGTAGTGGCTGAAGGTCAGGTTCTGCGGCCAAAGCTCGATATAGGGGCGGACGACCTCGTCTTCGGGCTTCAAGGAAGAGATGACGCCCCAATACAGCGGAAACGCCCAGATAACCGCGATGACGATGGTCAGGACGGTGATGACCCCACCCCAGAAATTCGCGCGCTGCAGGCCGGATGCGGTCATTTGCGGCCCCCCGCGAGGCGCAAAAGCTGGAACTGCAGGACGGACACCACGACCACAAGGACAAACAGCGTCACCGCCACGGCAGCGGCGCGACCGCCCTGGTCCTGCTGGAAGGCACGCTGGAAGACGTAGTAGACCAGCACCATGTTCTCGTTCGGTCGCCCGCCCTGCGAGAAGAGGTAGACCTGGTCGAAGATCTTGAGCTGGGCAATCAGCTGGATGGTGAACACAAGCGTCGTGATCGGCCAAAGAAGCGGCCAGGTGATCCGCCGAAAGGTCGTCCAGCGGCTGGCGTTGTCGAGCGCGGCGGCCTCGTAAATCTCGACCGGGATGGACCGGAGACCCGCTAGGAACAAGAGGATCGAGAAGCCTGCGGTCCACCAGATCGTCACGATGCCCACCGCAGGCATGAACCAGGTGCGCGACTTGGTTATCGGAATGCGGTCCAGCCCCAGAAGATCGAAGACATGCATCAGGATGCCGAACTGGAAGTTCAGCACCCAGTCCCAGATCAGGTAGACCACTGACACCGGCAGGATGTAGGGCAGGAAGAACAGCGCCAGGATCGCCGATTGCAGCCTCCCCTTCAGCCGCGACACGCCAAGCGCGATCAGCAGCGCGATGATCGTGCCGGGCAGAACCGTCAGCAGCACGAAATAGGCGGTGTTCCAGGCAGCGGTGCGGAAGCGGGGGTCCTTGGGCAGCTTTTCGTAATTCTCGGTGCCGACCCAGCTGCCTGATCCGATTAGGGGGGCATCGGTGAAGGATATCCCGAACATCTGGATCGTCGGCCAGACGAAGACCAGAAGGTAGATCGCAAGGAAAGGCGCCACCAGAACGGCGGCGACAAAGGCATCCTTGCGGCGGTTGGTCAGCATTTGCATTTCCCCGGAAGGAACCGGGCCGCCCAGGGAGCATGGGCGGCCCGGTCAGGCGGTCAGGGTCAGAGCGCGTTCAGCTCTTCCTTGATGGAGGCCACGGCTTCCGCCGGGTCCATCTCGCCGTTCAGGGTGGGGACGAAATAGGTGGACATGACGTCGAAGATCGGCCCGGCCACGCCTGCAAGCGGCGATTTCGGGTCGAAGATCATGTTCGCCGTCAGTGAGGAGTAGGTCGCGTTCGGCTCCATCGCTGCGTATTCGGCCGAAGCGGTCACGGCCCCGTTCGCCGGGATGTGGCCTGCGGTTGCCCAGAACAGCGAGTTCTTCGACATCCAGCCCATCACTTCCAGAACCGCAGCGCGCTTTTCGGGCGTCATCTCCTTGCCCTGGTTGGCGGGCATCGCGAAAGCATGGCTGTCGGCGTAGGTCGCGGGCTTGTCGAAGATCACCGGCAGTTCGACCGCACCCCAGTTGAACAGCTTTCCTTGCGCGTTGAGGTCGGTCATTGTCGGGACTTCCCAGACGCCATTGATCATCATCGCCGCCTCACCCGAGGTGAAAAGCGCGACGGTCGCGGGATAGTCGGTGTAGGTCGACTGGAGGCCCGCCGTCGTCCATTCCGCCAGCACGCCCAGGGCATTGGCCAGCTTGTCACCGTTGTCGCCGGCCAGGAATTCGCCGTCGGTCATCAGCTCACCGCTTTGCTGGCCCATCAGCGAATAGACGGTGCGGAACATGAAGTTGCCGTCGGCGGTGACCGAGCCGAGCGGGAACTTGACCCCTGCGTCCTTCAGCGCCTGCAGCGTGGCGGTAAAGCCTTCGCGGCTGTCCAGGCCCTTGGGCTTGCCGGCCTCATCCAGCATCCCGGCTTTTTCCAGAAGGTCCTTGTTGTAGTATAGGACGATCGGGTGGGTATCGAGCGGGACCGCATACTGCTTGCCGTCGATGGTCACCGCATCCCAGGTCGCGGCTGCGAAGTCGGCCGAGGACAGGCCCATCGCCGACCAGTCATCGGCGGTGATTTCCTGCAGGACGCCCTGCTGCACCGCGAGCGGGATGCGGCTCGCGTGATAGGTCATGATGTCCGGAGCCTCGCCCACGGCGGCCGAGGTCTGGACCTTGGAATAGAACGGCGTGCCCCATTCCAGCGTGGTCGCGTCGATCTTGATCGCACCGGCATGGGCGGCGTTGAAATCCTCGATCAGCTTCTTCATCCGCACACCGTCGCCGCCGCCGAGGAAATCCCACCAGACGACGGTCTCTTCCGCCCGCGCGACACCGGCAAAACCGATGGTGGCGACGATGGCAGCCTTCAGCATTCCACTTATGGACATTTTTTCCTCCCTCATGGCGGCGTGGTTCGCCGCGTCCTCCGCGGAAAAGCGTATCCGCTTTCCCGATTCGATCAATCGAAACCTGATACGTATCCGAAAGACGGATACTTACAGCCCCACCCGGATCATCGAGTAGGAGTGCGGCGGCAAGGTCAGGTGCAGGCCCTTGCCGGAAAGCTTGGCCCCGTTGCCCTTCTGGGGGGCGACATTGTCGGGGTTGGTCTTGGAATTGCGCGCCTCAAGGTCGGTGAGCTTGATCAGCGTGTGTTCGACGGTCTTTGCGTTGAAGCCGTCAAGCGCGAGATCGACCTCCATCGGTTCGGTCCCGTTGCGGTTGATGGCGAAGAAGGTCAGCGTTCCGGCATCGTCGTCGCGGACCCCGGCGATGTCGAGCCAGGGAACGCCAGCGGCGGCATCGGCGTCATAGGTCGGGACCTCGACCGCCAGTTGCATCGCGGTGCCGCGTCCATTCTTCGAGGCAAAGAGGAAGGGCCAGTAGATCGTCTGCCGCCAGGCCGCCCCGCCCGGTTCGGTCATGATTGGCGCGATGACGTTCACCAGCTGCGCGATGCAGGCGATCTTCACCACATCGGCGCGGCGGATGAAGGTGTTGAGGATGCAGCCGACCTGCAGGACGTCTTCGAAGTTATACTGGTCTTCCAGAAGGACGGGCGCTTCGGGCCAGTCCCAGGTGCGCATCCGTTCGGCATCGGCCTTGCGTTCGTGATACCAGACGTTCCATTCGTCGAAAGAGATCGTGACCTGCCGCTTCGACCGTTTCTTGGCCTTCACATAGTCGATGATCCCTGCCACGGTGCCGATGTAGGTATCAAGTTTCTGCGGCAAGGCGAGAAATTCGTTGGAATTCTTCTCGTAGTTCTCGAAATACATGTGCAGGCTGATGTGGTCGACCTGGTCGTAGGTTTCCTCCAGCACCGTCGCTTCCCACTGCGGGTAGGTCGGCATGTTGGAATGGCTGGAGCCGCAGACGACAAGCTCCAGCGTCGGGTCGAGGCCGCGCAGCGCCTTTGCGGTTTCATTGGCCAGGTGCCCGTATTCGCCAGCCGTCTTGTGGCCGACCTGCCAGGGGCCGTCCATCTCGTTTCCTAGGCACCAGAGGCGGCAGTTCCAGGGGTCCTTGCGGCCGTTCCTTGCGCGCAGGTCCGACCAGTAAGTCCCGCCCTTGTGGTTGACGTATTCGACGAAGGCCCGCGCCTCATCGAGGCCCCGCGACCCGAGGTTGACCGCCAGCATCATGTCGGTCCCGGCCTTTTCGGCCCAATCGGCGAATTCGTGGATGCCGACCTGGTTCGTCTCGGTCGTGCGCCAGGCGAGGTCGAGCCGTTTCGGGCGTTGGTCCTTCGGGCCGATCCCATCCTCCCAGTTGTAAGCCGAGACGAAGTTGCCGCCGGGATAGCGGCAGATCGGCGTGTCGATGGCGCGGACGAGGTCGATCACATCCTGACGCATGCCCTGCGCGTCAGCGGTCGGATGACCGGGTTCGTAGATGCCGGTATAGACGGCGCGGCCCAGGTGTTCGAGGAAGGACCCGTAAAGCCGCTTGTCGATATCGGCGACCGTATAGGCGCTGTGCGCGGTGACCCGTGCCTTCATGACTTCCCCCCGTCCTGCCGATGCGAATCCGCACTTGCGGTCTATACCAGCTTTTCCGGTATGGTTGGCCGGGATGGCAGAGTCGGTCAAGCGAAAAGGTGTCAGCCGCGCAGAAGTCGCAAGGTGATGTCCTTATCCTCGTTGCCGAAGCCACGGCCGAAGATGTTGAGGCCCCCGGGGTGGCGGGCGTCGTCCTTCACGCCGATGCGCACCCGGATCGAACGGTGATCGTTCAGCTCCAGATCGCCAAGCGCGCAGTCCGAGACGCGCTGCCCGTCAAGATAGGTGCCCGAGGTCGTGACCTCCCACCGCTTGAGATCGCCGTATTGCGAGCCCGTCAGCTTCCACCAGTCGGGCGTGAACTTGCCGCGTTTGTCGCCATAGTCGCCGGGCGCGGTCCAGGTGCCGATCTCATGCCCGTTGATCGCGACGGTGATGTCCGAGGGCCAGTCCTTCGAGGTTCCCGGGACTTCGGACGACAGTTCCACCACCAGTTCCAGCGACTGGACGGCAGTGCCCGCAAGCTTGGCGTTGTTCGGGAACTGGTATTCGACGAAGCCCCTGGTAAACCACAAAAGTCCCGCGCGCATCCGGTCGGGGTCAAGGAAGGTGTCGGGCACATCAAGAAGGCCGATGATCCCGTCAGGCGAGCAGAGGCCGCAAGGCGCAGAGACTTCGCAGCGGGTGTAAAGACCTATCGGCATGGCGACTTCGATCGCGTCCGACAGCCGCGCGGGCGGCGGGTCCTTGAAGGCGATCAGAAGCTCGGAAAAGGTCGAATGGCAGATCTTCTGGCTGCCCTTGCGGCCCTTTTCCGACCGCGTTTGCACAAGGCCCGCATCGACGAGGATCTGGATATTCGAGGACACGGTTGACTGCGGCAGGTACAGATCCTCGGAAATCTGGTTGACGTTACGGGGGCCGCCCCGCGTCAGGTGTTCCAGGATCCGCGCCCGGACTTCGCTTGCAAGGCTGCGCAGGATGTCCTGGCGTTCCAGGGGGTCGACGACGAGAATCTGATTTGTCATTGGCATCACATGTTCCAGTGACCGGGATCAGTATCAGGAACGCGGATGCAAATAAAGCGGGATGAAGCGGGACGCCGCAACGTCCGTTTCGTCTGGTGATCGCAGGAAGGTGGTGCCCCCAGAGAGACTCGAACTCCCGACCCTCTGATTACAAATCAGATGCTCTACCAGCTGAGCTATAGGGGCCACGCGCCTGAAATACAGGGGCCACCCGGGCGGCGCAAGGGCTTAGTCCCGCTGGTCGCGTGCGACGACGATTACTGCGGCAAGGCCGACCGCCATCACAAGAAGGGCTGCAGGGGCGGCCTCGGAAAGGCGTTCGAGGCTGGCAAGCTCGAAGACCCGGGTCGAGAGCGTGTTGAAGTCGAACGGGCGCAAAAGAAGCGTCGCGGGCAGTTCCTTGACGCAATCGACGAAGACGACGAGGAGCGCCGTCAGAACCGAGCCGCGCATCAGGGGCAGGTAGACGGACACAAGCGTGCCCCCGGCAGAGCGGCCAAGCGAGCGCGCCGCCATCGACAGTGAGGGTGCCACCCGACCGAAAGCTGCATCGACGGCCCCTTGCGCGATGCCGAAAAAGCGCACCATGTAGGCCAGCCCCAGCGCAAAGGCAGTGCCGGTGATCAAAAGCCCGGGGTCCCATCCCGTGAGCGAAAGCACGGCATCGGCTTGCCAGTGGTCAAGGGCCGCAAGCGGCAAAAGAAGGCCAAGCGCCAGAACCGCCCCGGGTGCAGCGTAGCCGATCAGCGTCATCGGCAGCAGCCACTGCGCCACCCGCGCGCCCTTGATCCGCAACGCATAGACCAGAAAGATCGCGGCCCCCACGGTCACCAATGCCGCAAGCCCGGCAACAACCAGCGTGTTCTTCAGCGCGTCGAACAGGCCCGGGGCAAGCCAGCCCTGCGGTGCTGCGGCCGAATGAAACAGCATCACGCTGACCGGCAGGACAAAGCCGCCGATGAAGGGGATCAGGCAGAGAAGCGTTGCATACCAGCGCTTGCGGCCCGGAATGGTCTGGGGCTGAACCGCCTGCGCTGACCGGCCAAGCCGGTGGAACCTCGCACCGCCCCGCCCTGCCCGTTCCAGCCCGACCAGCATGAGGATCAGGACCAAGATCACCATGGCGATCTGCGCGGCCCCACCGGCATTGCCACCGTTGAGCCAGGTGGAAAAGACCCCGGTCGTCAGTGTCTGCACCCCGAAATGCAGGACCGTTCCGTAATCCGCGACCGTCTCCATCAGGGCCAGCGCCACACCGGCGGCAATCGCGGGCCGGGCCAAGGGCCAGCCGATCCGCAGGAACAGGCCCCAGGGTCCGCAGCCAAGCGCCTGGGCGACCTCATATGCGCGGCCAGACTGCTCGCGGTAAGCGGCGCGGGCCAGGAGGTAGACGTAAGGGTAAAGCGCGAAGGACAGGACCAGGATCGCCATCGGCAACGACCGGGCCTCCGGGAACCAGTAGTCGCGGGCCGTGGTGTAGCCAAAGGTGGCGCGCAAGGCGCTTTGCACAGGGCCCGCATAGTCCAGAAGGTCGACCAGCGCGTAAGCTCCGACAAAGGCCGGGATTGCGAGCGGAAACAGCAGCGCATGCGCCAGCCAGTCACGCCCGGGGAAACGGTATTGGCTGACAAGCCAGGCCGCCCCCGTCCCCATCGCCGAAGTCAGGATCGCGACCCCGGCCATCAGGAGAAGCGTCGTCGCAAGATAGCGCGGCAGCACCGTCGCCATCAGGTGCGGCCAGATGTTTTCCGTAGGCGTCAGCGCCAGCCAGGCAATCGACAGGATCGGCGCTAGGACGACCACCGCAATGGCCACGGCGCCGAGTGTCCAGGCGTCGAGCCAGCGGCGGAACGGGCGGCGGACAAGTTGAGCGAAACGGTCAGACATCTTGGGTTCCCGGCTACAGGAAAGCGGTTTAACTGTCCAGAAAAGCCCGTATAGTCGCGCCGTCGGGCCCGCCTTGCCCGAGCCGCAAAGTCAGGCCCGATGCGTATTGTCTATCACCTGGGTGCGCATTGCACCGATGAGGACCGTCTGGTCCGCTGCCTTCTGAAGAACCGGGCCGTGCTGGCCGATCAGGGCATCGTGGTGCCTGCGCCCACGCGCTATCGCAAGCTTCTGCGCGATACGGTCAGCCAGTTGCGGGGGGCGGCTGCGTCCGAAGACACCGAGGCGATGATCCTGGACCAGATCATGGACGAGGCGAACGCCGACCGGCTGATCCTGTCCTGGACCAGCTTTCTGGGTTTTCCCGCCTATGCGATCGCGTCGGGGCTTTACGGCCATGGCGGCGAACGTTTGCGGGCCTTCACCCAGATTTTTCCCGACATCGAGGCCGAGTTCTACCTTGCCATCCGCAATCCCGCGACCTTCGTGCCCGATCTGCGCGAGCGGGCGATGCAGAAGAACCACGGCGATATCCTGGAAGGGGTGGACCCGTTTGCGCTGCGCTGGTCGGACGCCGTGCAACAGATCCTTGAGCACAATCCCAACGTCCCGCTGACGGTCTGGTGCGACGAGGATACGCCGCTGATCTGGCCCGAAGTGCTGGAGATCGTCTCGGGCCATGCGCCGGGCACAGTGCTCGAGGATGATGACGAGCTTTTGGGCATGCTGCTGTCCGAGGCCGGCTTGCAGCGCTACCTCACTTATTGCCAGGAACACCCGCCGCAATCGGTGTCGCAGCGGCGGCGGATCGTTACGGCTTTCCTGGAAAAGTTCGGGCGGCCCGAGGTGCTGGACACCGAAATCGCCCTGCCCGGCTGGACCGACGACGTGGTGGACGAGCTGACCCAAGGCTATCACGCCGATATCGAGCGGATCGGCGAGATGCCGGGTGTCAGGCTGCTTTTGGCCTGATCAGGCCATTCCAAGTGCGGATTTGTACAGCTCCAGCACCGCCTCTTCCTCGGCGATCTCGTCGGGTTTGCGCTTGCGCAGCGCAATCACCTTGCGCATGACCTTGGTGTCATAGCCGCGCCCCTTGGCCTCGGCCATGAGTTCCTTCTGCTGCTCGGTCACGTCCTTCTTTTCAGAGTCCAGCTGTTCGAAGCGTTCGATGAACTGGCGAAGCTCGTCAGCGGTGACGGCATAGGGATCGGTTGCGTCGGCCATGGCGGTCCTTTTCGGGGCTGAAGGAGTTGCGCGTTCCTACCCCTTTCGGCGGCCCGGGTTCAAGGGTCCGATGCTTGCAGGTCGCGGCGGAAACGGCTAGCACCCGGCGCGGGTGACAACGGGGGCAAACATGCAGGCACTGATCTGGGCGGGGGCGGCGCTGACTTTGGTCGGGCTTGCGGGTCTGATCTGGTGCATCCTGCTTGCCCGCAAGGCGAAACGCGCGGGCCTTGATGAGGCGGCGATGCGGGCAGAACTGCAGCGCGTGGTGACGATCAACCTGGGCGCCGTGGGCGTATCGGCGTTGGGGCTTGCCGCAGTGGTCGCGGGCATTTTGCTGGGCTAGTCGGGGCTGGACGTCCCGTCAGACGGGCATGTTGTCGAAACCGGCCTCAATCTCCGCGTCGGTCGGCTCATGCGGAGTCTCGCCCGGCATCAGGGCGGCAAGGGCGCGCATTTCGGCAAGCAGAAGGTCAAGCCCCTGTTGCTGCAGTTCAATGCCTGCGGCCAGAAGCTCGGCCTCCTCGCGGATCAGGTTTGCGGGGGTAAGGGGGGCGGGGGTGCGGGCGGTCATTGGGCACAACTCCTGCAAAGGGGGGTCCAGGGAAGGACGTCAAGGCGGGCTTCGGCGATCGGGTTGCCGCAATGCACGCAGTCGCCGTAGGTTCCGTCAGCGATCCGGTTCAGGGCTGCGCGGATCTGGGTAATTTCGGTCAGCCCGGCGTTGCCGGTGGCTTCCAGCACCTCGTCGCCTTCGCGTTCGGTGGCAAGCTCTTCCCAGTCGCGGTTCTGGTGCTCTGAGAGTTCTTCGTCAATCGCCTCAAGCCGCACCCCAAGCTCGGCCAGCCGCTGTTCAAGCGCAGCCTTGCGAGCCGGGATGGAAGTCTTGGTCTGGGCCTGCATCGCATCCTCCCTGTCGATGGATGAAGTCTAGCAGGTCCGGCCGGGGCGACCTTGACTCAAGTCAACGGCGCTTTCGCTTTGCGCGGGATCTGGCTAAGTTGCCCCGAATGCCCGCCACGCATCTGGAGACAGCCATGGACATCCGCGCGATCACCCCCGACTACGCCGTGTCACCGCAGATCGAGCCCGGCGATCTGCCCGCGATCAAGGCAGCGGGATATGTGACGGTGATCGACAACCGGCCGGATGGCGAGATTGCGCCGCATCTGCACACCGACGAGATGCGCAAGGCGGCCGAGGCGCTGGGGCTGACGTTCGTCGCGAACCCGGTCATCGGTGGGGCAATGACGATGGACAACGTGACGGCGCAAGGGACAGCAATTGCAGCGTCGGCGGGGCCGGTCTTTGCCTACTGCGCAAGCGGAAACCGGTCGTCGGTTGTCTGGGCGCTGTCCCAGGCGGGCAAGCATCCGGTGGATGATCTGGTCGGATTGCCCGCGCGGTTCGGCTATCAGCTTGACCACCTGCGGCCCCAGATCGAGGCCCTTGCCAAAGGCTGACCCCGCGCGAAGGTGTCAGCCGACTGCCGTCAGCCTGTGGCGCGAAGCTCAGCCAGGTCGGGGCCTTCTTCGGGCATGAACGCCATCGGCGCCACGTCGAAGCTTTCGGACACCGGTTGCGGCGCAGAGTTGAAGGCCGCCGCTTCGGACAGTTTCAGCGCGCGCATGCCCCGGTGCTGACCCAGCCGCGCGCCTGCAACCCGGCGGCCTTCGATGGTTTCCAGCGAAATCGCGTCGAGTGCCGCCGATTGCAGGATCAGGACTTCGCCCACCGCAAGGTCCATGACCTGCCGCAAGGGCAACGTCAGCCGACCGACAACAGCGTCAAGCCGGCAATCGGCCTGCATCACCTGCGCCTGCAGCGCCTGGGCAAAATGCGGGGCGGCCGATGCCTGGGGATCAGTGGTCACGATCGGGCGTTCACCGCGGCCTTCGGCAGGAACGATCAGGATCACCTGCCCTTCGCGGCCAGCGTCGCCAAGGGCGATGGTGGCGGACAGGACGCGGTAGCCGTCTTCTTCCAGCATGAGACCAAGGGGACGTGCATCTTCAAGCCAGGAGCCGTAGCGAAAGCCCCCGGCCCAGCACAGGTCGGCCTCATCGGCGAGGGTTTCGTCAAGGCCAACAAGCGCGCGGTCGATCACACCCGCGACCATGGCGGCATCGATCCGGCTGGGTTTGCGGGCCGCGGGGGGCTGCGCCGACAGGCGGCCAAGCGTCTGCATCTCGATCATCGCGGCGGTGACATCGGGCGACAGCATGATGACGCCAAGCCCGCCCGCCGGACCATCAAGAAGCCCCAGCAGCGCGCGTTCCGGGACGGTTTCCAGAATCTCCGCCAGGCTTTGCCGGGTGATGGAAAGGCGGCGAAAGTCGATATCCAGCGCCATGGCATCCCGCGCCGCGCGGGCAAGCGCCAACCGCCAGCCCCGGTCGGCACCGGGTGCGCCTTCCGCCAGAGCCGGGCGGGCGCGGTCGATCTTGCGGCGGATCACGTCAGTCATTGCGGGCGGTCATGGCGGCCTGTCCTTCGTCAAGCCACCCTAGCGCGCGTATCCTTGCCAAAGGATTAACTCCGGCCAGGGATCACCTCTGGCAGCCTCAGGCGGCCATCGCCTCGATCCGCAGGGGCACGGTCACCCGGAACGCGGCCCCGCCCTGTCCCGGCAGATAGGCGACCGACCCGCCAAGATTAGCCATGATCTCGCGGCAGATCGCAAGGCCAAGCCCCGCTCCCCCGGCGCGGTTCGCATCGGTCAGGCGGGCGAACTTCTCGAAGATCACCCGTTGCGCATCCTTGGGGATGCCCTTGCCGTTGTCGATGAAGTCCACCGTCACCCGCCCGGCTTTGATCCGGACGTTGATCCGAAGCTCGGGCCGGGAGGCATCACAATATTTGCGCGCGTTCGAGATCAGGTTGATGAAGACCTGCGTCAGCCGGTCAGCATCGGTCTTGAGGTAAATCGCCTCGGACGGCAGATCGCGGACGATGGTGAACTCGCGTTCGGGTCGCGTGGCGCGGGCGGCAGTCAGCGCGGTGTCGATCATCCCTTGCAGGCTTGCCAGCCCCACGTTCAGCTGCACCGCGCCGTTCTCCAGAACCGAAAGGTCCAGAAGATCATCCAGCAGCCGGGTCAGGCGCTTGGCTTCGTCATGGATGATCCGGCCATAGCGGACGACGGTGGCGGGCGGCAGGTCGCCTTCGGTCAGAATCTCCGAAAAGGCCCGGATCGAGGTCATCGGGGTGCGCAATTCGTGGCTGATCTGGCTGAGAAAGGCGTCCTTCTGCAGGGAAAGCTGTGTCAGCTTTTCGTTCGCCTCGCGCAAGGCACCTGCCGTGCGGGTCAGTTCGGCCTCGCGCGCTTCAAGCCGGGCGGAATACTCAAGTATCTGCGCGGATTCCGAGGCCACGGCCATCAGATCCTCGACCGTGACCGTCGCTCGACCGACAAGCTGGCTGATCATCGCATGCGCCGTCGCGGCCCCGACCGACCCGGAAAGTCGCGCTTCGAGGCTGTCAAGGAAAGCGGGCGTGGGGTCGGGAAGGAAGCCGTCCTTGCCTTGCGCGCGGGCGGCGGTCTGGAACAGGGCCAGGGCGGCGTCTTCGCCCAGGATACGCTGCGCCATGGCCAGCAGGGCCTCGGGCTCGACCTGGCCGCGCGCCCAGCGTTGCGGGCCGACATCGCCTTCAAAGACGTTGACGAACGCCGCACCCTGCAGGCGTTCAACCGGGCCGGGGAAAGAGAGAAGCGAGCCGATGCAGAAGGCAAGCGTGTTCAGCGCCATCGACCAGAAGAGGGCGTGGATCATCGGGTCCATCGCGTCGGTGCCAAACAGCGCCTGCGGGCGCAGCCAGGCCTGTCCGAAAGCTCCGTTGGTGAAAACCTCGGCCGAAAGGACCGCGCCGGGGCCGAACGAGGGGAAGAACGAAGTATAGGCCCAGACGGCAGCACCGGTGACAAGGCCAAGGATCGCGCCGGTGCGCGTGGCACCGCGCCAGAAGATGCCGCCCAGCATCGCGGGCAGGACCTGGGCCACGCCCAGAAAGGCGATCAGGCC
>JBGSVS010000552.1:0-2326 GCA_041752895.1 Tabrizicola sp. | reverse complement strand
CCGGATGCCGTCTGCCGCCAGCTGCTCGGCCACGATGAACCGGAAGTCCGCATTCGTCAGCACCAAAGGTGCCGCCACGCCCGCAGCACCCCGCATCCGCCCCGCCGCCGCCTGGAACAGCGTGCCCTGCCCGGTCAGTTGCACGAACTGCTTGGGAAAGCTCTTGCGCGACACGGGCCAAAGACGGGTCCCCGACCCGCCGCACAGAAGAACCGGAAAAATCTCAGGCATGACCTGAATGAACTCCAACCTATGGTCCGGCCCCTACCCGAAGCCGCCGCGAATATCTCGTCTCAAGTCTGGGCCATATTAAGCCCAGAATCGGGCAAAGGGGATACGCATTTGCGGCTGGAACGCAACCGGCCCGGTCCCCGCGCCGGACGATTGCCCGCCACGGCTTAGCGATCCGGGGCGCAAGTCACCCTCCAGTTGTGCCCCGCCGTAGCGCAGCCTATATATATAGTGTGTGATCCCCGCGCCCCGGGCAGCATCTTCCCCTCGCCCCGCCCGCACCCTATAACGCGGCCAAGCCGAGGAGACCCGCCGATGCGCGAAGCCACCGTCACCCGCAAGACCGCCGAGACCGCGATTTCGGTCACCGTCAATCTTGACGGCACAGGCAAGCATGATTGCCAGACCGGCGTCGGCTTTTTCGACCACATGCTGGACCAGTTGGCGCGCCACAGCCTGATCGACCTGACCGTCCGCGCCAAGGGCGACCTGCACATCGACGACCACCACACCGTGGAAGACACCGGCATCGCGCTTGGCCAGGCCCTGACCAAGGCGCTTGGCGACAAGCGCGGCATCCGCCGCTACGGCCACTTCCACCTCGCGATGGACGACGCGCAGATCGCCACCGCGCTGGACCTCTCGGCGCGGCCTTACCTCATCTGGACCGTCGACATGCCCACCCCCAAGATCGGCACCTTCGACACCGAGCTTGTGCGCGAATTCTTCCAGGCCCTCTCCACCCACGGCGGCATCACGCTCCACATCGAAAAACTCCACGGGGTCAACAGCCATCACATCGCCGAGGCCGCCTTCAAATCCGTCGCCCGCGCCTTGCGTGAGGCGGTCGAACCCGACCCCCGACTTGGCGACGCGCTCCCTTCCACCAAAGGCGCGCTCTAGCCTTTCATACTGGCCCAAATATCCCCGCCGGAGGCTCCGACGCCTCCGCCCGCGCGCCCCGGATACAAACATGCTCACCGTCCTCGTCGACTACGACTCCGGCAACCTCCATTCCGCCGAGAAAGCCTTCCAGCGCATGGCGGCCGAAACGGTCGGCGGTGACATCCTCGTCACCTCCCGCCCCGAAGACGTCGCCCGCGCCGACCGCATCGTCCTTCCGGGCGACGGAGCCTTCCCGGCCTGCCGGGAAGCCCTCGGGTCCTATGGCGGGTTGTTCGAAGCCATCGAAGAGGCCGTCATCCACAAAGCCCGCCCCTTCCTCGGCATCTGCGTCGGGATGCAGATGCTCGCCAGCCGCGGCCACGAATACAGCGTGACCGAAGGCTTCGGCTGGATCCCCGGCGATGTCGTGAAGATCGACCCCGCCGACCGCGCGCTGAAAGTCCCGCACATGGGCTGGAACGACCTCATCATCGACCACCAGCACCCCGTCCTCGACGGGATCACCACCGGCGACCACGCCTACTTTGTCCATTCCTACCACTTCCGCGTCACGGACCCGGCCCACCGGCTTGCCTTCTGCGACTACGGCGGTCCCATCACCGCCATCGTCGGGCGCGACACTATCCTCGGGACCCAGTTCCATCCGGAAAAAAGCCAGGCCGCGGGCCTCCGCCTGATCGCCAACTTCCTGCGCTGGACGCCCTAACCGCGCCGCGGCCGTAGGGTCAGCGCAAGGCCCCCCAAGATCAACGCCAGCCCCAGGAAGTGCCGCGTCTCCAGCCGCTCGCCCAGCACCAGCCAGCCCAGACCCGCCGCACTGAACGGGATCAGGAAGGTGACCAGCGAGATCGCAGTCGCCCCCGCCCGCGCAAGGATGCGGAAGAAGATCAGATAGGCCAGCGCCGAACACAGCGCCGCCAGCGCCACCACCGCGACCACCGGCCCCACCCCCGGCCATGCCATCGCCCAAGGCTGGTCCACGGCAAGCCAGACCGGAGTCAGCATCACCGCACTTGCCGCAAGCATGCCCGCTGCCGTCTGCATCGGGCTCAACCCCGCCGCCCGAAACCGCCGCCCCCAGACCGCCGCAAGCCCGTAGGACAGCGCCGCCCCCAGACAGGCCAGGATCGCCAGCAGCTCACCCCCCAGATCCTCGCCCGCCATCATCGCAACGACGCCCGCGAACCCC
>JBGSVS010000551.1:0-2246 GCA_041752895.1 Tabrizicola sp. | reverse complement strand
GGCCAGCGCCGCCGCCGCTTCGGTCAAGGCGACCTCATCCAGCCCGCCCTCGCCCGGCACTTCCGGCATGAGGCCGATCAGCTGGATGCCCTCTTCGGTCCGCAGCATCTGGACGCTGAACTTCGGCGCCTCGATCCCCGTCGTCGGGGCCACGTCCAGCCCGTCGCGAATGCGGCTGGCGTCGATCAGGCTGCCCACCATGTTCACCGCCCGAAAGCGGTCCGCCTCGTCGGGGGCGGTCCCGGTCAGCCGCACCTGCAGCCCATCGGTCGCAACCGTGATCCAGTCGATCCCGGCATCCGCCAGCCGCGCCGTCACCACTTTCAGCGTGCGCGATTCGATTACCCGGGCGGCCCCGAAGGCCACGGAAAACATCAGCGCCGCCGCCAGAACGAAGGCCAGCAGCGCCAGCGTCGTCGAGGACAGCTTGCGCAAGGGCAGCAGGAGGGTCCGGAACTGGGAAAGACGAAGGTTGGTCATGGCGCCCGTGCTTAGGGGTTTGGCGGCAAAGGTTCAACCAAGCCATGCAGCAACGGCAAGAAACGGCACGGGGATCAACCCGGCGTCCCGGTTCGCCCGAAAGACCGTCAGGCAGTTCGCCGGATCGTCCAGGTCCAGACGCCGCATCTGCCCGCCCATGTGCAGCCCCATGCCCCAGACCCCCGCCAGCGCCACCATGAAGGCCAGCGGCCGCTGCGCCCCGGCATGGGCCAGAACTACCGCCAGCGCGAACAGAAGCAGAGTTGCGGCGAAGAAGCCCCAAAGCCACGCCCGGCTTTTGTCGCCGAACAGCCGCGCGGTGGACTTCACCCCGATCAGCGCGTCGTCCTCACGGTCCTGATGCGCGTAGATCGTGTCGTAATACAGCGTCCAGGCGATCCCCGCCGCATAAAGCGCCACCGCTGCCGGGGGAACTTGGCCCGCATGCGCAGCCCAGGCCAAGATCGCGCCCCAGTTGAAGGCAAGCCCCAGAAAGACCTGCGGCCACCAGGTGAACCGCTTGGCGAAGGGGTAGATCGCCACCAAGGTCAGTGACGCCACGCCAAGGCCAACCGCCAGCCAGTTGTAGGTGAACAGGATGCAGGCCGCCAAAAGCGCCTGCACCACCATCCAAACCAGCGCCCCCTTGACCGTGACCTGGCCCGAGGGCAGGGGCCGCGACCGCGTCCTTGCCACGGCTGCGTCGATGTCCCGATCCGTGATGTCGTTCCAGGTGCAGCCTGCGCCCCGCATCAGGAAGGCTCCAATGCCGCAGGATACTGCGAGCCACAGGTCCCAGGACCGGAACCCGCCCGCGCCGCCCGCCAAGGCCAGCGCCCAAAGGCAGGGGATGAACAAAAGCCAGGCCGGCTTGGGGCGGTCGGCGCGCGACAGCCTCAGATAGGGCCGTGCCTTTGCCGGAGCATAGCGATCAACCCAGTTGCCTTGCTCGGCATCTGCCACTGCTCCCGCAGCCTCGGCCTCTGGCATTTGCGGCGCTTGGGACATAGGTTCACGCTCATGGATGCGAAGATCAGGCTCTATGTAGATCAGCCCCTTGCCCCGGGGCAAGCCGTGGCCCTGTCGCAGGATCAGGCGCATTACCTGACCGGCGTGATGCGGCTGGGCGAAGGTGCGACGATCCTCCTCTTCAACGGTCGGGACGGCGAATGGCGCGCCACGCTGGCCCAGGCGGGGAAACGCAACGCCATTGCGACCTGCGACGCCCAGACCAAACCGCTGCGCCTGCCGCCTGACCTCTGGCTGCTCTTCGCGCCGATCAAGAAAGCCCGCACCGATTTCATCGTCGAAAAAGCGGTCGAGCTTGGTGTCGCCCGCATCCTGCCGGTCCAGACCCGCCACACCAATTCCGAGCGTATCCGCCAGGACCGCCTGCAAGCCCACGCGCTTGAGGCCGCCGAACAATGCGGCGCGACCTATGTGCCCGAGGTGGCGGAGCTTGCGCCCCTCGACCGCGTCCTGCGCGACTGGCCAGAGGGGCGCGCGCTTCTCTGGTGCGACGAAGCCTCCGTCACAGCGCCTCCCTCCCCCCCGGGTGGGGAAGGGATGGGGTGGGGGGGCCACGGCTTTCCCGCCGCCCCCGCCGCCATCCTGATCGGCCCCGAGGGTGGCTTTTCCGCTGATGAATCCGCGAAACTCCGCGGCAAACCGCATGTGACGCCGATCAGCCTCGGCCCGAGAATCCTGCGCGCCGACACCGCCGCCGTCGCCGCCCTGACCCTCTGGCAGGCCGCCTGCGGTGACTG
>JBGSVS010000550.1:0-1774 GCA_041752895.1 Tabrizicola sp. | reverse complement strand
CTGCCAGGGCCTCGCTCACGATGCCGAGAAAGGCCTGCGTCCGTGCCCAGTGCGCCGAATGGCTGGCCACATCCACTGCGGCGATCCGGTCGGGGGCTACGCCTTCGCCCTGCATCTCCTCGATCAGCGCGGCAAGGCTGTCGGCAAGGTCGTATAGGGCTGCGCGCGGAAATTGCGTGGTGCCGGTGGCAAGAAGCCCATCCAGCAGCACCGACAGCACCAGCCTGCGCCGCAGGGGCGAGACCGGCTGTGGCAGCGGATCAGGCGACAGGGCCGCGACTTCGGTCACCAGAAGCAGCCGTGGCAAAAGCCGCGCCCCAGAGGCCGCAAGGCACTCCATCACCCGTCGCCGCATCCGCTGGGTGTTCAGGATCAGCGTGACCCGGGCCAGCGCCTCGGACGTCTTGCCCGCCATTTGGTCCAGAAGGCCCGCCACCAGTTCGGCGGGAAAGTCCGCTCCGGGCGGCAGGGCAAAGAGGTGCGGGGTGTCAACCATGTGTGGCAGAGTGGAGAAGCGCCTCGGCCTCGGCAATCCCCTCCGGTGTCCCGACATCGCACCAGTTGCCGGGGTGCAGGACGCCATAAGCCGTGCCCGCCGCGATCATCTGATCCCAGACGCGGTTCAGCGAAAAGACCCGGTCGGGATAGGCCCTTACCCGCGTTGGGTTGATGATCTGAGCGCCGATATAGACGTGATCCTCGCCCCCCGCGCCGCGCGACAGGCGGCCTTTGGGGTCGAGCTGGAAGTCGCCCCTCGGCCCATGCGCCCGTGTCCGCTCCAGCGGCAGGACCAGAAGCAGCGCCTCCATCCGTGAGGGGTCCCAGGCTTTGGCGAGGGTCCGCAGCGGGTTCGCGCCGGTGAAGATGCCGTCGCTGTTCAGGATCAGGGCCGGCCCGTCGCCCAGCAGCGGCAACGCGGCCTTCAGGCCTCCGCCGGTTTCAAGGATTTCCCCGGCCTCATGGCTGATCGCCACGCGCCGCCCGGCCAGATGCGCAGCCATCTGCTTGGCGCGGTAATGCGTGTTCACCACCACCCGGGCCACGCCCGCCTCCGTGGCGACGCTTAGCGCATGGTCTATCAGCGCCCGGCCCGCGACCGGGATCAGCGGCTTTGGCTGGTCGGCGGTAAGCTGGCCCATCCGGGTGCCGAACCCGGCGGCGAACAGCATCAGGGGGTAGGGACAGGTGGGCATCGGTCGGTGATCTTCTGCAGGATGTCGGGAGTCGGGGGCGGCAGGGTCCGGTCGCAGACTGCGCGCAGATCGGCCAGTGCGGGATGTGTCAGGTTCCGCTGCAGCTGGCCCCAGACCCGGGGGAGAAGCGGCACATAGCCCGGCTTACCCGCGACAAGGCAAAGCCGGGCGAAGACGCCCAGGATGCGCAGCGCGCGCTGTGCGCCAAGGACGGCGTAGTGGGCAGCGAAGGTCTTTGGGTCGGTGCCAGCGGCACTGGCGAACCGGGCGACCATCCGGGCCTCAGTGTCGGGTGCCACATCACGACGGGCATCCTGCAACAGCGACACGAGGTCATAGCCCGGCTGGCCCATCTGACCAAGCTGGAAATCCAGCAAACCCACGCGCGCAAGGCCCGCGCGGCCCGGCAGCCAGAGCAGGTTCTCGGCATGGAAATCGCGCAGGATCAGGACACGGGGGCCATCGGCATGGTCCCGCAGTGCCTGGGTCATCGCGGAAAGGAACGCGGTCGGGTCGGGCTTCTGACCGGTGGCCGCAAAGGCATACCAGTCCAGCGCAAACCCGGCGGCTTCGGCCCAGTC
>JBGSVS010000549.1:0-7219 GCA_041752895.1 Tabrizicola sp. | reverse complement strand
TGCCCCGGCCCCCGAGATCGGAACCGACCGGGGCGTCGCCGATGAGGCCGTGGCACTGATCCTGTCCCGGTCAGCGGAACTGGAGCGCGAGATCGATCCGCAAGCCAAAGTGCCGGTGGACATGATTCTCGACCATGCGCGCGAAACGGGTGAATTGTTGCAGGCCGTGGTGTCCAAGGGTAAGTCCGACGCCATGCGGCGAATCAACGGTGACCTTGGGGAAGTGCTAGACCTCATCATGTTGATGCAACTGGAGAAAGGTCACGCTCCCGCAGACGATGCGTTGACCTTGCTCTTGCAACTTCGGCGCGAACTGGAAACATTGCGGGTCGTGTGACGCCATTGTGAGCGTAGAATCGTCAAGAATGTGCCCAATTGGGACCACTTTCCAAACTTATGACATGATTGCGGGGACTTCTGTCTTGTGGCGTACGCTCTAGATGGCTCATGCCCCCAAGTATGAGGTGATCATGGCACTCGGTGCGGTTGCAGAGAACGAAGACGCACTTGACGGCTTGGCCGCTCAGGAACCCGAGGTCGCGCTTAAGCGCAACTTTCCGGGTCTTGGCCGGATTGCCGATGCGATCAAGCAGTTCGAGGACGTGCTGCGCGATTTCGTGACCATGGCCGATCCGGACACGGCCAAGAAGGTCACCCGGATCATGAGCCAGGTGCGCGAGGTTGAACCCTCGGTCACCGTGATCGGCCAGATCAAGGCGGGCAAGACGTCGCTGTTGAACGCGATGATCGGCGCGCCGGGCCTTCTGCCGACGGACGTGAACCCGTGGACCTCGGTGGTGACGTCGCTGCACATCAACACGCCCAGCCCCGAGCTGAACGTTAAGGCGAAGTTCAAGTTCTTCGACAACGCAGAATGGGAAAAGCTGGTGTCGAACGGCGGCCGGATCGGCCAGCTGGCGGCCCGTGCGGGTGCGGATGACGAGCTTGAGAAGCTGCGTCTGCAGGTCGTGCAGATGCGCGAAAAGGCGCAGGCGCGCTTGGGTCGCAAGTTCGAGATGCTTCTCGGGACTGAACACCGCTATGGCACGGTCGATGACACGCTGCTGCGCCGCTATGTCTGCGTCGGAGATGAAGAATCGGGCGGGGCCGAACAGGGCCGCTTCACCGACATCACCAAGTCGGCCGATCTTTACATCGAGCGCGAGGACTTCCCGGTCCAGCTGTGCGTCCGCGACACCCCCGGCGTGAACGACACGTTCATGATGCGCGAGCAGATCACGATCAACGCCGTGCGCGACAGCCGGTCTTGTATCGTCGTGCTGTCCGCCCACCAGGCGCTGACGACGATGGACATGGCGCTGATCCGCTTGATCGCCCATCGCCAGAGCCGCGAAATCATCATCTTCGTCAACCGGATCGACGAACTTCCCGACCCGGCGAACCAGGTGCCCGAGATTCACCGGTCAATCCTGGAGACGCTGGAAAAGAACAACGCGCCGCCGGATATCGACATCATCTACGGCTCGGCCCATTGGGCGAACGCGATCCTGGAAGGCAAGATCGACGAGATGACCGACGACTCGACCGAGTCGGCGATCAACTGGACCCGCGCCGCCTTTGCCGACAAGATGAGCGACTGGTCAGCCGAACAGCTGGTCTGGCATGCCTCGGGTGTGCCGGCACTCTTGGATGCGCTGGGCCAGCGGATGTACGAAGGCCCGGTGCGCGAGGCGCTGCAGAAATCCTCGCGTCAGGCGCTGAACCTCGCGCAGTCGCTGGACGTCGTGGATCAGGTCCGTATCCTTGAATCGGACGGGCAGCTGAATCGCACGATGACGCCGCAGCAGCTGGACACGGAACTGCGCAAGATCGAGCAGACCGCCGTCGAAAAGCTGACGCATCTGACGAACAACGTCTGCAAGGACTTCACCAACCGCATCGACCAGAGCTATGAGCGTTTCCTTGACCGGGCAACGAACAGCCTGATCGAACACCTGCAAGCGAATGGCGAGGATGCGACTTGGCATTACAGTCCGCTGGGTCTGCGGATGCTCTTGTCGTCCAGCTATCAGGTCGTGCTGAAGAAGATGCATGGCATTGCGGCCGAGGTGAACAACGAAACCGCGCTGCACATCGCCGAGCTTTACGGCCAGACCTTCTCGATCACCGTGGAAGGCTTCCGGATCGAGACGCCGGTCGTGTCCTACATCCCGCCGCCGATCAACCTGGGCCAGACCATCGCGCTGGACCTTCAGGTCGGCTGGTGGAAGGGCTGGTGGCAGCGCCGTCGCGGCTACAAGGCCTTTGCGCAGGACTTCAACAAGCTGATCCGGGCCGAAACCGACCCGATCATCAACGACCTGAAGACGATCCAGATCGGGCTTTTCCGCGAACGCACCCAGTCGACGCTGCGCGACTTCCTGCAGGAACAGCGTGAGCTTCTGATGAGTGCGCTTGCCAGCTCTGAAATCTCGATGGACGAGATGAAGGAACTGTTCGGTGTCAACGCCTGGGAGGACCGGCAGGAATGCCTGGCCTCGATCATGGACGAGCTGGCGATCTACGCCGACTAGGTGAGTAAAGGGTAGGAAAGGACCTGTGGAATGCCGCTGACGCGCAAGCCTCGCATCGCCATCATGGGCGAATTCAGTTCCGGGAAAAGCACGCTTTGCAACGTGCTGATGGGGGCAAAGCCGCTGCTGGAAAAGGTGACGGCGACCCAGTTGCCGCCGGTCTGGCTGTCCTATGGCCCCGACGATGCCTACACCATGGGTCTTGATGGCCACGCCTACGACCTTGACCTCGCCGAGCTTGAGGATGTCAGCCTTGAGACGACGGAACATGTCCGCATCTTCATGAAAAGCGACATCCTGCGGTATTGCGACCTGATCGACATGCCGGGGATCTCGGACCCGTCGATGTCGCCCGAAGTCTGGGAACGCATGGCGCACCTGGCCGATGCTGTCCTGTGGTGCACTCACGCGACGCAGGCCTGGCGCCAGTCCGAAGCGGGCGTCTGGTCGAACTTCCCGCAGGAAATGCGGCGGAACAGCCTGCTTCTGGTCACGCGCTTCGACAAGATCGTGGGCGAAAAAGACCAGGCCAAGGTGGTCAAGCGGGTCACGCAGGAAGTCGACGGCCTTTTCGCCGAGGTCTTCCCCGTGTCGCTTTTGCAGGCGATGAAGGCCGGTGACGACGAAGCCAAGTGGATCGACAGCGGGGTGGATGCCTTTACCAAGGCCCTGTTCGACATCGTCCACCGCATCGTGGACGAAGGCCACCCCGAGCCGGGCGATGCCGGGAAGGCCGCGATCCAGCCCGATCCTGCGGATGAAGCCGAAGTCGGCCAAAGCCTGATCGCCCAGACCTTTGAGCGGCTTATGGTGATCCGCAACACCCCGGTGTTCAAGATCCAGCCGCGCCGTGTTGCCGCGGGAGAGCGGTTGTTGCGCACTGAACGGCCGACGGGCGAAACTGGGCCGACCATGGTCACCTTTGCCGACGACCTTGTCGGGACCGGCGACAACGGCATGTCGGTTGGCCGGCTGAGAAGCTCGTAAGGCAGGACGCGGGTGGGGATCACCGAAGATATTGGGGCCGTGGTGAAGGCTTTTCCACAGGCCCGCCTGGTGGCGTTTGCCGACCTGTCCTCGCGCATGATCCTGACCAGCGCGGGCCCGCTTTCGACGACGCAAGAGCATCTTGACCGGCTGTGCAACCAGGCCAGGGCGTGCTTTGACGACCCGCTCTTTTCGCTTTCGGTCGAGGCCTTTGGCGAGCCGCATGGCGCTGTGGTGATGGGTCCGGACGGGCTGCGCCTGTTCCTGAGGTCCGACGTCGAGCCTGCCGATGCGCTGTGCTGCATCTGTGATCCCGGCATTGACCTTGCCGCGTTTGTGCCCAAAATCCGCGAGACGCTGGAAAGCATTACCCATGGCGGGTGATGGCTTGGGCGACAGGGATCTGGCAAACCGTTGAACAAGGGCACTCTTCCGATCCTCGCGCGGCTTTCCAGCCTGCAGGCGGACATCCGCGCGCTGCCGGGTGGCGGCCGTGTCATTGCCGAGCCGAATGACCGCAACCCCGTCGCCCAGATTTTGCGCGTCGCGAACGAGACGATGCTGGGCCGGTCGCTGGAATTCGTGTCCTCGGCAGGCCCGGCCCTCACGCTCGACGTTGCCGGTCGCCGCGTGCTGCGGCTGATTGCCAGTCACGGGCTGACCGGTGCCGAAAGCTGCCTTGGCGCCGAGGTGCTTGAGGACGAGCACAAGGACGACCTCATCAAGCTGCTGCAGAAGGTGGCGGCACCGCGGCACGAGTTGCGGGTGATCTCGGGCCCCCTCGGTCGCGGTGGCGCAGAGGTCAGCGTCGGCCTTCCCGTCGCCCTTCTGGCCGACCCTCTGCTGATCGACCTGAACCCGATCGGCCCGGAAGAACCCTTGCCGGATGCCGAAGCCGCCGCGGCACCCATGCCGGACGGTGGGACGATGCAGCTATCCGGCCGCAGCATCCGCGACTTTGCCAATGGCGTCGGTCCGGTCCTGATGGCCTGGCTGATCCAGGGCGGCGAGGGTGACGGCCAAAGCGAAGGCCCCGAGGAAATGGTCTCGCACCTGCAGGGCTTTATGGACACGGAACGCGAGGCGGTGGTTGGTCAGCTTGACCTGTTGTCCGCCCGCCCTGGCGACCCGATCTGTCTGATGCTGGGGGTCACGCTGATCGACGGTCACAGCATCATCTGCGCTCGCTTGCAGGAGGCAATCCTGCTTGGCGTCGTCGAAGGCGATGGAACCCAGGCGGCCCTTGCGGCCTGGCGCGGGCTGACGGCCTGACGCTGCAACTGTGTCGGAACTGCGGAATACCTCTAAAACCCAATCGGTTAAGCGCCTGTAAAGGCTGGTTCGGTAGAACTGGTCTTGGGTAAATGACTTGGGTGATGTGGGATGGCTGCGCAAAGCAATGTTGCGCCAGTCATCATCAAGCGGAAGAAGGTGGTCGCCGGTGGGGGCCACCATGGCGGGGCCTGGAAAGTGGCTTACGCCGACTTCGTGACCGCCATGATGGCGTTCTTCCTCTTGATGTGGCTGTTGAACGCGACGACGGAAAAGCAACGGAAGGGCATCTCGGATTACTTCAATCCGACGATCCCGGTGAACCGCATCTCGGGCGGGGGCGATGGTGCCTTTGGCGGCGACAGCGTCTTTTCCGAAGAGACGATGGCCTATACCGGCACCGGCGCGCGGGAGCGCAGGTCAGAAAGCGCCTCGTCCGATGGCGGGGAGGACTCTGGCAAGGGCGCTGCTGGCGAGGGTCGGGCCCAGTCCGAACTTGAGGATGTCGAAAAGGCGCTTCTCGCCCGTGGCGGCGAAAGCAACACCATGGAACAGCTTCTGCGCCATGTCGTGACCAAGATCACCGACGAGGGGCTAGTCATCGAGATCTTCGATATCCCCGGTGCGCCGCTGTTCAAGGACGATACCTCCGAACCGACGCCGGTCGTGCTGGCGGTCGCCGACCTTCTGGCCGAGGTGCTGAACCTTACGACCAACGAGCTTGCGGTGTCCGGCCATCTGCGGGCGCATCCGGTGACGTTGATCGACAACCCGGTCTGGGACCTGTCGGCTGATCGCGCCCAGCGGTCGCGTGCCCTGCTTGAGGAGGCGGGGATCGATCCTGCCCGAGTCCAGCGCATTTCGGGCTTTGCCGACCGCAAACCCGTCGTCGCCGACCCGACCGCCGAACGCAACAACCGGATCGAGATCATCCTTCTCAGACGCGACAGATAATCGCTAGATTTTTATCCGTTAGGCGCCTGTTAAGCCGCCCTGATGCAGCTTCTGCCCCATAAAGGTCGAAGCTGCAGAAAGGCGCTTTCATGACGATTTCCTCATCGCTCTCCGCGGGCGTGGCCGGGCTGAATGCCAATGCCACCCGTCTGGCCTCGATTTCCGACAACATCGCGAACTCGAGCACCTATGGCTACAAGCGCGCCTCGACCGACTTCACCAGCATGGTCATTACCTCGTCGCGCGGGTCTGGCACCTATTCGGCGGGCGGGGTGCGGGCCGCGACGATGCGGCTTATCGACGAATCGGGCGACCTTGTCGGCACTGGAAACCCGCTTGATATGGCCATCGCCGGTCGCGGGATGCTGCCGGTGATCAACGAGGTGTCGCTGGGCAACGCGCTGTCGGACACACCGCTTCTGATGACGCGCACGGGCAGTTTCCGCACCGACGCCGACGGGGTGCTCAAGACGCAGTCGGGCCTTGTGCTCCTCGGTTGGCCTGCAAACGCAGATGGCACCATCCCGTCGAACCCGCGGGACACCATCTCGGGCCTGGTGCCGATCGTCATCAACACCAACCAGACGGCGGGCGACCCGACCACGACGATGAACCTTGGGGTCAACCTGCCCGCAACCTATACCGAGGCCGGGTCGACCGCCCTGCCGCCGCCCTTGTCGGTGGAATACTTCGGCAACCTCGGCACGTCGGAATCACTGCAGGTCACCTTCATTCCGGTTGTCCCGGCGACGGGGTCGTCGAACTCTTGGTCCATGCAGATCCGCGACAGCGCGGGCGGCTTCAACCTGATCGGCGAATACAACCTGACGTTCGACGATTCGCGCGGCGCGGGCGGCACGCTGGCCTCGGTCACCGTGGTCTCGGGCGGGGCTTACAACCCGGCCGATGGCACCGTGGCCCTTACTGTGGCCGGTGGTCCCATGACCGTGGGCATCGGTCGTGCGGGCGATCCGAACGGGCTGACCCAGTTGTCGGACAACTTCGCACCGGTCTCGATCACCAAGAACGGCTCGCCCGTCGGCAACCTGACCACGGTCGAGGTCGATGAGAAGGGCTATGTCAACGCGACCTACGACACCGGCTTTACCCGGCGGCTTTACCAGATCCCGCTGGTCGACGTGCCGAACCCGAACGGCCTTCTGTCGCTGTCGAACCAGACCTACCAGGTCTCGCCAGACAGCGTATCGTTCTTCCTCTGGGATGCGGGTTCGGGGCCGACGGGGTCGATCCAGGGCTATTCGCGCGAAGGGTCGAAAACCGACGTCGCGGCCGAACTGACCAACCTGATCCAGACCCAGCGCGCCTAGTCGTCGAACGCCAAGGTGATCCAGACGGTCGACGAGATGCTGCAGGAAACCACGAACATCAAACGGTAATAGGCGATGAGCGTCACCTCCGCCCTTGCCGGGGCCCTGTCGGGACTTTCGGCCACCTCGCGCCAGGCGGAAATC
>JBGSVS010000548.1:0-9907 GCA_041752895.1 Tabrizicola sp. | reverse complement strand
GGGGTGCCCAGCGCAAGCGTCGGCTCTTCGACGGTCGGCTCGGGCTGCGGCGTCACCAGCGCGGCTTTGCGATCCGCCGAGGGCACCGTCAGCGCGGCATCCCGGCGCGAAGAGAAGGTCGCCAGCACCGATTCCGCCTGCTTGGTCGAGGCGGCAATCTCGTCGATCTTGCGTTCGACCGATGGCTTCATGCCCGACGGCTGCGCCTGGGCCTGCACATAGCTTGCCCGCATCGCGTCAACGGTGGCTTGCAGCCGCTTGGCCTCGGCCCGCAGTTCACGGATCGACCGCAGGGTGATGACCACGGCCCAGATCAGCGCGATGGGCAGGAACACCATGAGAAGCGTCATGATCAGGCCAAGCGTCTGGGTGTCGCTGCCGGGGGGCGTGACCAGCACGTAGATCAGGATCAGAAGAACCCAGACCAGGCTTAGGGCAACGCCCGCGATCTCGATCCCGCGGCGGGGCGGATCGTTCAGCTGCGAAAGCGAACCGGACCCCAGTCCGCTGTCTCCTTTAGGCAGGTCATTCTTGGCTTTCACCAGGGTGCCCCCGGATCAGATGTAGCGGATCTTGAGGATTTCGTACGACCGACTTCCGCCCGGGGTCTTCACCTCGACCGAGTCGCCTTCCTCTTTTCCGATCAGCGCGCGGGCCAGCGGCGAGCGCAGGTTGAGAAGTCCGTTCTCGATGTCGGCTTCGACCTCGCCGACGATCTGGTAAGTCTTCTCTTCGTCGCTGTCTTCGTCCACCAGCGTCACGGTCGCGCCGAACTTGACCGAGCCGGAAAACTTGGACGGGTCGATGACGTCGGCCAGCGAAAGGGTGCCCTCAAGCTCTTTGATGCGGCCCTCGATGAAGCCCTGCTTTTCGCGCGCGGCGTGGTATTCGGCGTTCTCAGACAGGTCGCCGTGTTCGCGCGCTTCGGCGATGTCCCGAATGATTGCCGGACGGTCCACCGTCTTCAGCTGCTTGAGTTCAGCATCCAGCGCATCAAAGCCGCGCCGGGTCATCGGGATCTTTTCCATCGGCATTCCATAGTAAAAGAAGAAGCCACGGGCCGGGTCGGGCCCATGACTTCGGACTAGGTCCCCTTCACCTCACCCGATGGAATGCACAAATGCAAGGGGTGATGCCGCCCGTGCGCAACGGTCGGTCGCGGGGAAGACAGAAAGTTTCGCCGGGGGCGTGTCTCAAAGGACCCCGTGCTGTTGCGTCACGGTTGACCTTGCGTCGGCGCTGCGGCAACAGGGAAACCGCGAAAAGCCAGGGTTCAGGGTGGGTGGGGCCGCCCGGGAAGGACAGCGATGACCGTTCAGCGCGAGAAGATGGATTATGACGTCGTGATCGTCGGCGCGGGGCCTGCGGGCCTGTCGGCGGCGATCCGGCTGAAGCAGCTGGACCCGGAGCGGTCGGTCGTCGTGTTGGAAAAGGGCTCCGAAGTCGGGGCGCACATCCTGTCGGGCGCGGTGCTTGACCCCTCGGGCCTGGACGCCCTGCTGCCCGACTGGCGGTCAATGGGCGCGCCGATCAAGACGTCGGTGAAAGAGGACAACTTTTTCCTCCTCGGCCCCGCCGGCAAAGTCCGCATTCCGAACTGGCCGATGCCGCCGCTGATGTCGAACCACGGCAACTACATCGTCTCGATGGCCAACGTCTGCCGCTGGATGGCGGGCGTGGCCGAAGGGCTGGGCGTCGAGATTTTCCCCGGCATGGCCTGTTCGGAACTGGTGTTCGAAGAGGGCAAGGTCGTCGGCGTCGTCGCCGGTGAATTCGGCCTCGACCCGGAAACGCGCGAGCCCGGCCCATCCTACGAACCCGGCATGGAACTGCGCGGCAAGTATGTTTTCCTGTCCGAAGGCGTCCGCGGCAGCCTCGCTAAGGAAGTGATCGCCAAGTACGACCTGTCGAAAGGCCACTGCCCGCAGAAGTTCGGCCTCGGCATGAAGGAAATCTGGGAGATCGACCCGGCCAAGCACCGCGAGGGCACCGTCACCCACACGATGGGCTGGCCGCTTGGCAAGAACGCGGGCGGCGGCAGCTTCATCTATCATCTTGAAAACAATCAGGTCTACGTCGGTTTCGTCGTCCACCTGAACTACGAGAACCCGCACCTTTACCCCTACATGGAATTCCAGCGCTTCAAGCATCACCCGATGGTCGCGGAACTCCTGAAAGGCGGGAAACGTATTGCCTACGGCGCCCGCGCGATCAGCGAAGGTGGCTGGCAATCGATCCCGAAGATGGTGGCTCCGGGCGTCGCCCTTCTTGGCTGCTCGGCGGGCCTAGTGAACGTCCCCCGCATCAAGGGCAATCACAACGCGATGCTGTCCGGCAAAGCCGCCGCCGAGGCCGCGCATGCCGCGATCTCTGCGGGCCGCCAAGGCGACGAACTCACCGCTTACGAGACCGAAGTCCGCAGCGGTGCCATCGGGAAAGACCTGAAGAAGGTCCGCAACGTCAAGCCGCTCTGGTCTCGTTACGGCCTGACGGCAAGCCTGATGGGCGGCGGGATCGACATGTGGCTGAACACCGTCGGGCTGACCCTTTTCGGGACCCTGAAGCACGGCAAATCCGACGCCGCCGCCACCGGCCTTGCCAAGGATCACAAGCCGATCGACTACCCCAAGCCCGACGGCAAACTGTCCTTCGACCGATTGACCAACGTCGCTTTCGCCTTCACCAACCACGACGAAGGCCAGCCCGCCCACCTGGTGCTGAAGGACTCGAGCATTCCCATCGCAATCAACCTGCCGAAATACGCCGAACCCGCGCAGCGCTATTGCCCGGCTGGCGTCTACGAGGTGCTGGGCGAAGGCAACGACGCGTCCTTCCGGATCAACTTCCAGAACTGCGTCCACTGCAAGACCTGTGACATCAAGGACCCGTCGCAGAACATCAACTGGACCACCCCCATGGGCGGCGGCGGCCCCAACTACCCCAATATGTGATGGCTCACGAAAGCTTGTCCCAAACATCGGGGCCCGGCCGCGAGGTCGGGCCCCGTCCCGTTGCACGACCGCGCCAGCCGGGCTACCTTCGCCCCAGCCGGTAGGAGAAGCCCATGCGTCCGTTCATTTCCCGCACCCTGTCCGCCCTTGCGCTTGCGGCGGTTCTGGGCAACCCCCTGCAGGCCGAGGACGATGTCGACACAGGCGCCTACCTTGCCGCCCGCATCGCCGAAACCGAAAACGACTTCCGCGCCGCCGCTGGCTGGTATGGCAAGGCAATCACCGCCGACCCCGGCAATCCCACCCTTCTGGACGGTGCCACTCTGGCCGGGATCGCGGTTGGCGACTTTGCGCCCGCCATCGCCGCCGCCCTCTCGCGCAGCGAGATCGAGGGCGAGCCGAGCCAGCTGGCCGACCTTGTGCTCTTGGCTGAAGAGGTCAACCGCGAGGATTATGCCGCTGTCCTTGCAGCCTTTGATGCGGGCCGGGACGTCGGCGATCTGGCAAACAAGCTGGTTGTCGCCTGGGCCAAGGTTGGCGAGGGCAAGATGTCCGAGGCGGTCGCAGCCTTCGATGCCGTGACCGGGGCCAAGGGCTATGAGGCCTTCGGCTATTTCCACAAGGCGCTGGCGCTGGCCTCGGTCGGTGATTTCGAAGGCGCGGACAACATCCTCTCCGGCAAGGCCGCAGGCCCCATCTTCGTGATGCGGCGCGGCGTCTTTGCCCATGCCCAGATCCTCAGCCAGCTGGAGCGCAATGCCGACGCGATTGCGCTGCTTGACCGGTCGTTCGGGCCTTCCCCGGACCCGATCGTCGATGCGGTCCGTCGTCGCCTGCAGGCGGGCGAACCGATCCCCTTCGACACCGTCAAGACCGCGCGCGACGGAATTGCCGAGGTGTTCTACTCGATCTCGACCGCGCTGAACGGCGAGGCTGACCCGGTCTACACGCTGCTCCATCTGCGCATCGCGGGCTACCTGCGCCCAGATCATTCCGACGCGCTCCTGCTGACCGCCGATGTCCTGCAAGAACTTGGCCAGCATGACCTCGCCAGCCAGACCTATGCCGTGTTCCGGCCCGAAGACCCGGCCTTTGTCACCGCTGAAATCGGTCGCGCCGGGGCCTTGCGGTCGCAGGGCAAGGCTGATGCCGCCATCGAGGCGCTGCAGACCCTCGCGCGGGCGTATGGCGATCTTGTCGGCGTGCAGTTCGCCCTGGCCGACATGCTGCGCGGCGAGGAACGCTTTGACGAGGCCGAGGTCGCCTATACTGCCGCCATTGACCTGACCAAAGCCGCAAAGACCGAAGATTGGGTCCTGTATTTCTACCGGGGCATCTGCCACGAACAGTCGAAGGACTGGGCGCCTGCCGAGGCCGACTTCCGCAAGGCACTCGACCTGAACCCGACGCAGCCGCAGGTGCTGAACTACCTTGGCTACGGCCTCGTTGATCGCGGCGAAAAGCTGGATGAAGCGCTTGGCATGATCGAAAAGGCGGTCGCCGCCGACCCGGAACAGGGCTACATCATCGACAGCCTGGCCTGGGCCTTTTTCCAGCTTGGCCGTTACGCCGAGGCGCTGGAACCGATGGAGCGTGCCTCGCTGCTGGAACCTGTCGACCCGATCGTCACCGACCATCTGGGCGATGTCTACTGGATGAACGACCGCAAGCTGGAGGCCCGTTTCCAGTGGCGTCGCGCCCTGTCCTTCGAGCCGACCGAGAAGGACCAGGCCCGCATCCAGCGCAAGCTGGAGATCGGGCTGGATGAGGTCATGGCCGAGGAAGCCACTGGCACGGCGCCGGTCAAGGCCGCCGAGAATGGCAACTGACCGGGTCGTCGAACCCGCTCCGGCCAAGCTGAACCTCTGCCTTCACGTCACCGGACGGCGGGCTGACGGCTATCACCTGCTCGACAGCCTGGTGGTCTTTGCCGATATCGGCGACCGGGTCGAGGTTTTGCCCGGGTCCGGGCTGTCTCTGCACCTGACGGGACCCGAGGCCGCCAGGCTGACGACCGAGCCTGACAACCTGGTGCTACGGGCGGCCCGGCTGATGGGTGTCGTGGATGCCGCGATCCAGCTCGACAAGCATCTGCCCGTCGCATCGGGCATCGGCGGTGGTTCGGCCGATGCCGCCGCGACCTTGCGCGCGCTGGCCCGGTTGACAGGGCGGGCCTTGCCACCTGATGCCATCGTGTTGCAGCTTGGGGCCGATGTGCCGGTCTGTCTGTCCGGTTGCCCCGCCCGGATGTCCGGGATCGGCGAGACGCTTGCGCCCTTGCCGACCCTACCCCCCCTGTGGGTGGTTCTGGTCAATCCGCGCCGTCCGGTGCCGACGCCTCAGGTCTTTGCAGCGCTTGCGTCGCGCGATAATCCACCGCTGCCCGACCTTCCGTCCGAAGTCCTGGCAACGGCGCAAGGCTTCGCCGCCTGGTTGGGGGCAGAGACCCGAAACGATCTGGTTCCCCCCGCCGTCGCCGTCGTCCCGGCGCTGGAGAGGGTGCAACAGGCGCTGGCCGCGACGACTGGCTGCCTTCTTGCCCGGATGTCGGGATCGGGCGGCACGCATTTCGGTCTTTTCTCGACCGGGGACGAAGCCCGGGATGCAGCCCGCTCACTCGCAGGTCAGCATCCAGACTGGTGGATCACAGCCGGGCGCATTCTCGACCGCTGACGCGGCCTTGGTCGCAGAGCGAGTCCATCGCCCAGAGCCTGCATGCGCGGCGCGACAGGCCATGTCCGCCTCGCCCTACAACCGGTTAAGAAACCGTTACCGTCCGCGACCAAGCTATTGAAATCATTTGATCATCAAGTTTTGTCCACCGTGGACACTTTTGCCGCCCCTACGTCAAACACGTCAGAAATAGCTCCTGACCAGCGCCCCCGAAATCAGCGCCCAGCCGTCGGCCACCACAAAGAAGACCAGCTTGAAGGGCAGCGAGACGACGGCCGGCGGGACCATCATCATCCCCATCGACATCAGGATCGCCGCGACGACGAGGTCGATGATCAGGAAGGGCAGGAAGATCATGAAGCCGATCTCGAAGGCCCGCTGGATCTCGGACAGAAGGAAGGACGGAATCAGGAGCGACAGCGGAGCCTCGGCCGCGGTGACGGGCACGGTCGACCGCAGGTCCTGCAGCGTCTGCAGAGTCTCCGAATCGACCCGGGCCGCCATGAAGACCCGGAACGGCGCGATGGCGGCCTGCAGGCCCGGACCCATCTCGATGGTCCCATTCGTCAGGGGCTCGATCCCCTTCGTCCAGGCCTCGGTGAAGACCGGGTCCATCACGAACCAGGTCAGGAACATCGCCAGGCTGATGATCAGCATGTTCGGCGGCGCCTGCTGCAGCCCGATTGCCTGACGGAGTATCGACAGGACGGTGACGATGAACGGAAAGCAGGTCACCATCACCGCGAGACCCGGCACGATGCTAAGCACGGTGACGAGGAGCAGGAGCTGGACCGACCGCAGCGACAGCGACTCGCCGCCCGCCCCGCCCAAGTCGATGGACAGCTCCTGAGCGAGCGCCGGCCCTGCCAGCAGCGTTGCCGCGACAGTCAGGCCGGCAAGAAGCCTCACAACCCGCCCCGCAGGTTGGCAACCTCGGTCAGGCGCACGGCCAGCTGGCCCGCGTTCTCGCCCTCAAGCTCGGTCAGCTCACCCCGCGCGATAAGCCGGTCGCCGACGTAAAGCTCCACCGGATCATCGACCCGACGGTCAAGCTGCAGGACGGCATCCTTCGACAGCCGAAGGAGGTCGCGCACCAGGGGCCGCGCGCGACCGACCGAGATGGTGACTTCGATCGGCACCTGAGAGAACGGGTTGGTATCGGCAATATCTTCCATAACAAGTCCTCAGCTGTTGAGGTTGAAGAAGGCGCGGACGGCCGCGGCGATGTCGGCGGTGACCTGCGACAGGTCGACCTTGGTCTCGGTCGCGCCGAAGCGGATGTAGACCTGGCCCTCGGGAAGCGAGGGTTCCTCTTCGATGACCATGGGCAGGCCCGTGGCCTTGGCGACAAGATCCTCGACTTCACCGCGCGCGGCGGGGTTGATGACAAGGGTCAGCGGCGCATCGGCCAATTCCTCGGCCATCGGAGTCAGCACCTCGACCACCGTCGGGGCCAGCGCTAAGCGCGCGACTTCGGGAAGCAGCCGTTCTACCATTTCCAGGATCAGCGGGCGGATCGACTGCAGGACATGGCTGCGCGCATCCTGGAAGGTGAAGGCAAGGCTTTGCAGGTTCCGCGCCAGATCGGCGCGGATACGGTTCTGGTCGCCGTTCTGCGCCGCGACAGCATCTTCCCAGCCGGCCGAATAGCCCTGCTCGAACGAGGCGACCTTCGCTTCTTCCACGACCGTCGCTTCGACGAGGGGCTGCAACGACCCGTCCGAGGCAGGGGCCATGTCGAAGACTTCCAGACGCAATCCGGACATCACACACGCTCCTCTTCATGTTCCATCCAGCCGCGCAGGATCTCGATCGTTTCGGTCTGGCGCTCTTCGATCAGACGGCGCAGGCGGGTGGCCGGGTCTTCGTCCATCGCCACGCCAAGATCGTCGCCGGACATGTCGCCGACCTCCGGGAAGCCGCCGAACCCGAAGCCGTCCTGGACCTCTCCGTCCAGGGCCATGCTGCCAGACGACATGGCGGGCGGCAGGGCAAGCTGGGCGTCGGGTTCAGGCAAGGCGGGCCGGTTCGCCGAGGTCAGCACCGGCCGGATCACGAACAGCCCAAGCACCAGCGCCACCAGCGCAAGCACCGCAGTCTGGATGATCGTCATGATGTCGATCTGACCGATGGTCGGCAAAAGGCTGGACGTCGCCTCGGTGCCTTCCGGAACCGGAAGCTCCTGGAATTCAAGCGATTTCAGGGTTAGGACATCGCCCCGCGTCTCATCCAGGCCCACGGCCGAGGCCACAAGCTCACGCAGGGTGGCCAGTTCCTCATCGGGACGGGGGGCCCAGCTGCGCGTGCCGTCCGCCGCCGTGGTCACCACGCCATCCACCATCACTGCGACGGTCATCCGCCGGACGGCACCAGGGCTGCGCAGGATCTCACGCGAGGTTTCCGACACTTCGTAGTTGATCCGCTCTCGCGTTTCCGAGTTCTGACTCTGGCCCTGTCCCCCCGCCGCAGCATCGCCTTCGGGCAGGTTCGAGGCGACCGTCACTTCGCCCCCGGGTTCGGTGCTGGACCCACTCCGCTCCTCGGTCTCGGACGAGATTGCGACGCGGCCCTGCGGATCGAACTTGCGCTCGGTGATCGCTTCACGGTCCGAGTTGAGGTCGATCGACACCTCGACAATCGCCTTGCCCGCGCCAACCCGCGCGGCAAGCAGCCGTTCGACATTCCCCTTGATCGCCGAAGCGCGGTCGGCGGCATCGCCGGTGTCAAACGCCTGGTTTTCCAGTCCGCCGATCAGGCCGGCAACCGTATCGATGATCTGGACCGCATCCGGAGCCATGCCCGCGACCGCACTGGCCACAAGATGCCGGATCGCCCGGGCCTGAGCCTCGTCCAGCGTTCCCGACAGCGTGGTCAGGGTGACCGAGGCTGTCGGTTTGGTATCGGCCTGAAAAGCACGCGTCGGGGCGCTTGCGATATGGACGCGCGCGGCCCTGACCTGCGGCATCGCCAGAAGCGTACGGGCAATCTCACCCTCTTTCGCGCGCCAGTAGGCGGCATCGAACATCTGCGAGGTGGTGCCGAAACCGGTCAGCGTATCAAGAAGCTCATACCCGCCGCCACCGGCCGCCGGCAGACCTTCGGCCGCAAGCGCCATCCGCAGGCTGTCGCGCTGGGTCACGTCAACCAGGATCGAATCACCCTGGATCTCATAGGCAACGCCGCGCTGATCCAGGGCCGAAACCACCTCACCGGCTGCAGAAGGTTCCAGCCCCGCATAAAGGAGACCCATCTCGGGCTGACCCGCCATCCGGCTAAGGGCAAGGACCGCTGCGAACATTGCCACGGTCGCACCAATGATGATGGCGCGGCGGCGCATGTCGAGCGAGGTCCAGATGGCGATCACGTTCTGCAAGGCGATTCTCCGGCTTCGGCGTTCTGCCGTTGTTCCACCTTTCCCCGGTTCGCCTTAACAATCGGTTAGTGACCTTTGGCCTATGGTCAGCCTGTCCCGAGAAACGGAGCAGGACCATGTCAACGGCGGAAGCCATACCGGAAGAGGCCCCGAAGAAGCGGTCGAAGAAGCCGCTTTTGATCGGTCTTGTGCTGGCTCTTGTTCTGGGCGGGGCTGGGTTCTACGCGACTTTTTCCGGCATGATACTGGGCGGCGGGGACGAACACGCCGAGATGGAGCAGACCCCCGGTCCGCTGATGGGGGTGGCCTTTGTCCCGCTGGAGACGATGGTGATCTCGCTTGGCCCCGATTCGGGAAGCGAGCACTTGCGGTTCACCGCGCAGCTTGAGGTCGTCGATACCGCCGCGGCGGATGTGACGACACTGACGCCGCGTATCCTGGATGTGATCAACAGCTATCTCCGCGCCATCGACACTGCATCGATCGAGGACCCGCATGCCATGGCGCGCCTCAGGGCGCAGATGCTGCGCCGCATCCAGGTCGTGACCGGCGAGGGCCGGGTCCGCGACCTTCTCATCACCGAATTCGTCCTGAACTGAGGCCGCCCATGGACATGATTTCCGATATTCTTCTAGTAGCAGGCTCGTTCGGGGCCGCGATCTACTGCTATGTGCTTTCCTCCCGGCTGAAGAAATTCACCACGCTGGAAACCGGCATGGGCGGCGCGATTGCCGTTCTCTCGGCCCAGGTCGACGACATGACGGTGGCGTTGGAAAAGGCGCGGGGTGCGGCGAACGGGTCGGCCGAAAGCCTTGAAGCGCTGACCGCGCGGGGCGAGGCGGTGGCTCGCAAGCTGGAACTTCTCGTGGCCTCATTGCACGACCTGCCGGACCCTGCCGTCGCGCCGACG
>JBGSVS010000547.1:0-2172 GCA_041752895.1 Tabrizicola sp. | reverse complement strand
AGCCGGTTGCCGTAATGCGTGGCGACGTCGATGGCGGTGTGGCCGTGGACGATCAGCGGGCCGTGGCTGCCGGCTTCGCTGAGGAAGGGTTCGCGGATCCAGACAAGGTCGGTCTCGGTCTGCTGGTCAAGTGCCAGGCCGGGCCGGATGCCTGCGTGGACAAAGGCGCAGTCGCCGGCACGATGGAGCGCAGGGCGGGTGGCGAGAAAGTCGAGATGCGCCTGCGGGACGGCGGCGGCCGCCTCGGCATGGACCTTCGCTGTTGGGCGGTCGGCGGGATTTTCGACGCCGTAGGACCGCAGCGTGTCCGGCCCGCCAAGCTTTGGGTGCATCCAGCCGAGATCGGGTCGAAGCCCGGGTTCGGGTTCATGCGGATCGCGGAGAAAGCGCCAGAACATCCGGTCGTGGTTGCCCTTCAGGACCACCCAGTCCTCGCCCGCCGTGATGCCGGTCATCAGGTGGTCGATAACGCCCCGGCTGTCGGGACCCCGGTCCACGAGGTCGCCAAGATGGATCACGGGGCCCAGGCCGTGGTGCGCCATGTCATCGGCGATGAGGTCATGCGCGGCCTTCAGAAGGTCGAGATGCCCGTGGATGTCGCCGATGGCGTAGAGGTGCATGAGGTCTCCTTGGCTAGCCCCGGGGGTTTCACACCCCCGGACCCCTGTGGGATATTTGGGCAAATGTGAAAGGGCAAGGGCAGTCAGGCGTCGGGGGCGGCGAGCATCCGGTAGCTGTCGAAGGCGATGTCGCCGGACCAGCGCCAGAGGGCGAGAAAGCCGTCGGGGCCGGCGCGCATGGCGTGGGGCAGGTTCGGCGGGTGGTGGATGGCCTCGCCGGGGGTAAGCGGGAAGCGGCGGTCTCCGGCCTGCCAGTGGGCGCTGCCTGCGAGGAGGGTGTAGGTCTCGGCGGCGTTGTGGGCGTGGAGGGGGTAGTAGCTGTTTGGGGCCTGGTAGAAGAGGCCGCAGAGGAGGGTGTCGCTGCGTATTGGAGCGTTCGGGCCGAGGAGGGTGACGACGGACTTGATCGCGCGGAGGTCGGTCGGCTGGAGCGCGGCGGCGGGGCTGTCGGCCCACGGGAGCCAATCGTGCGCCTCATGGATCAGGCGCGCGGCTGGAAGGCCTGGGATGCTGGTCGCGTGGAGGATGCCGGGGGAGAGGGCGGAGGGTGGTTGCGCAGGGAAGTCGGTTTGGGCGGCGGCGCGGAGGGCTTCGGCGGTGGCCTGCGCTTCGGCGTGGAGTTCGGTGTCCGTCAGGTCGGCCAGCGCGTGAAGGAGGTCGGGGAGCAGCATTGTTGCCTCGGCCAGGCGGGGTGCCCGGCCGAGGCAGGGTGGGTTAGGCGATGTCGAACTGCAAGGCCTTGACCTGGCTGAACATGCCAGTGCCCTCCAGCGTCTCGATCACGCGTGGGTCGATCTGCTGGTCAAGGTAGAGGATCGCGATGGCGTCCTGGCCCACGCCCGAGCGTCCAAGGGTGAAGTTCGCGATGTTGACGTTGTTCTTGCCCATGGTCATGCCCAAGAGGCCGATGATGCCGGGGACGTCCTCGTTCGTGGTGTAGAGCATGTGCTGGCCGATCTCGGCGTCGATGTTGATGCCCTTGATCTGGATGAAGCGCGGTTTGCCATCGCTGAAGCAGGTCCCGGCGACCGAGCGTTCGAGCTTGTCGGTGACCATCGTCACCTTGATGTAGGCGTCGAAGACCCCGGTCTTCTCCTGCCGGGTGGTCGAGATCTGGATGCCCTTTTCCTTGGCCACCACGGGGGCGGACACAAGGTTCACGTCCGGGTTCTGAGTCTTGAGGACGCCCGCGATCACCGCCTGGTTCAGGGCGGCGAGGTTCATCTCGGCGACGATACCGTCATAGAGGATGTTTATCGCCTTGATCGGTTCGTCCGTCATCTGGCCGATGAAGCTGCCAAGGTGGGAGGCGAGACTGATCCACGGGCCCATCACCGCGGCCTCTTCGGCGGTGACGTTCGGCATGTTGAGCGCGTTCTGGACGGCCCCGGTGAGAAGGTAGTCCGACATCTGCTCGGCCACCTGCAGGGCGACGTTTTCCTGTGCCTCGGTGGTGGCAGCACCCAGATGCGGGGTGCAGACGACGTTCGGGTGATTGAAGAGCGGGTTTTCGGTGGCGGGTTCGGTCTCGAACACATCCAGTGCGGCACCG
>JBGSVS010000546.1:0-1887 GCA_041752895.1 Tabrizicola sp. | reverse complement strand
GCGTTGCAGCGGCTCGAGACGCAGTCGATGCTAACGCGCGATGGGCGCAGCCTGATCGTCGCCTCGCTGGACCACAACCAGCTGGCCGAGCTTTACACCGTGCGGACCGAGCTTGAGGGGCTGGCCGCCCGGCTGGCCGCGCGCCATGCGTCGCCTGAGGAAGTGCGGGTGCTGAAAAGCATGGTGACCGAGGATCGCGCACTTCTGGGGGGCGATCCCCGGGCGCTGAGCCGGGCGAACAAGCGGTTCCACAAGCAGATCCATCTTGCCAGCCACAACCGGTTTCTGGTGCAGCAGCTTGACCTTGTCCACCGCAGCATGGCGCTGATGGCAAACACCTCGTTTGCGGCCGAGGGGCGGGACGAGGTGGCGCTGGACGAACATGCCAAGATCGTCGCAGCGATCTAGGCGGGCGACGGTGACGCGGCCTACCTCGCGCTGAAGTCGCACATCAGTCAGGCTTTCGAGACGCGCCTGCGGGTCGACGCGGGCGAGTTGCGGATGCGCTGAGGTCTAGTCGCTTAGGTCCGCCGCATCGTCGAAGATGCCATGCGTGGTCTTGTCCCAGTAGAAGGGCTTGGTCGCCAGCTCCAGAAGGCCCTTGTAGGCCGCAAGGGATGCCAGCGGATAGTAGACCTTAAGCGTCAGCACCCAGAGAATGCTGAGCCCGTGCCGGGTGCGGCCAAGGCCGATGGCGCCGATCAGGATGTTGGCGACCTCAGACAGGAAGAACACGGTCAGCATGGCCCAGACAGCTGCCGGGGGCAGGGCCGCAAACAGCGGATGGTCGAACCCGGCGGTGACGATCAGGAAGGACCACAAAAGCGGGGCCATCAGGAATTGGGCGATGGTGCCAAGGAACAGGACCTGAAAGCCCAGGAACCCCTTGGGGCCAAGCTGCCGCCACAGGAGGCGCGGTTGCCGCATGTGGACGGCCCAAGTCATGATGTAGCCCTTGATCCAGCGTGAGCGTTGCTTGACCCAGTGGACGGGGCGGCAGTTCGCCTCTTCGAAGGTGACGGTGTCGATGAGTTCGGTCCGGTAACCATGGCGGGCCAGACGGATGCCAAGATCGGCGTCTTCGGTCACGTTGTGGGCATCCCAGGCGCCAAGCTGGTCCAGCACATCGCGGCGGAAGAACAGCGTGGTGCCGCCCAGCGGAATGACCATGCCAAGGCGAGCAAGACCGGGAAGCACAAGGCGGAACCAGCCGGCATATTCGATGGCAAAGCAGCGGCTTAGCCAGTTGGTGCGCGGGTTGTAGTAGTCAAGGACGCCTTGCAGGCAGGCAACCTCGGGGCCAGAGCGTTGGAAGCGTTCGACAACCTTCTTGATCTGGTCGGCTTCGGGCGCGTCCTCGGCGTCATAGACCCCGATGATCGCCCCCCTCGCGTGGTCAAGTGCGTGGTTCAGCGCCCGGGGCTTGGTCTTGACCTGACCTTCCGGCACGATCACGACCCGCATCCAGGGCGGCAGTTCGGCCTTTGCCAGCGCGTCGAGGGTGACGTTATCCTCAGCCTCGACCGCGAGGATGACATCCAGAAGCTCTGCCGGGTAGTCCAGCTTGGCGAGGCGCTGGACGAGGCGGCGGGCGATGCTGTCTTCGCGGTAAAGGGCCACGATGATCGTCACGATGGGCTGGATCCCGTTGGTGGCGGGTTCGGGTCCGGGTGGGGGGGCGCGGAGGGCGGCGAGGGTGGCCGCGAATTTCAACGTCACGATGCAGGCGAGCGAGAAGACGGCGAAGCTGAGGGCTATGAGGCCGAAGATTACGGGGGCCAGAGCGAGGGCCAGAAGCAGCGCGGCGATGACCGCCATCGCGACCGGAGCCTGGTGCAGCTTCGCCCAGTTGCGGCAACTTTCGGCGGCGGCCACGCGGTTTTCGGC